>JADGEE010000109.1 GCA_016744535.1 Campylobacteraceae bacterium | reverse complement strand
ATTTAATATTTTATCAAAGAAATAATATAGATACGGATTCAAGAGACTATTATGAATTATTAAAAAATGGTAGAAAATATTTATATGAAAAATGAAACAAAGGATAAATAAAATGATAGAAATATTAGATAAAGTAACTTTAGGATGGAGTCCTAAAGATGAATATATTTTAAATAATATTGAAATTAGTATATATCAACAATATGTTGAATCTTCTCCAAATTTTACAACCTCTATTGTTAGGTTTTTATCATCAAAAAGTATTAATGATACATATTTTAAAAATGCAATTAAAAATATAAAAGAAGCTTTAGACAATTTAAGAACGAAAAATGATGATTATAAATTTAAGGTAGATAAAATATTTAAAGAAACAAATATGCAATAATCATAAAAATTTATAAGGAAAAACCAAATGCAAACAATTACAATAAATGTACAAAATGAAGCTTATGAACATTTACTATATGTATTAAAAAATATTCCTAAAGTTGAAATTGTGAAAGAGAGTGAATATTTAACAAAAGATGATATTTTAAATTCTATGAGAGAGTCTTCAAAAGAGATGAAATCAATTATTGATGGGGACAAAGAAGAACCTACAATGGAACTTAAGGATTTAATTAATGAGTTAAAATATGAAAATTAAGCCTATTGATAGATTTTTAAAAGAAGTGAAACAACTTTCAAAAAAATATAAAAAAATTTTTATAGATTTAGAAAATTTAGAAAAATCACTATTTGAAAATCCAAAATATGGCAGAAACTTAGGTGGAGGATTATACAAAATTAGACTTGAAAACTCATCTATTCCAACAGGAAAAAGAGGAGGTTTTAGAGTGATAAGTTATTTTTTATTTGAAGACAGAATATATCTTTTATCTATCTATTCGAAAACAGATAAAGATAATATTTCTGATAAAGAGTTAAAAGAAGCTTTTAAAGAACTTTTGGAGATTAAAAAGGAAAGCTAAATTATGAATAATACAAAAAGTGATGATATATTAGTAGAGGTAATAACTCCAAAAATTAAAGAACTTGAATATAAATTAAAAAAATGATACTAGCTTTAGGTTGTGGAATTTCTGGAGAGTTCAATAACGAAAAACTTCGATATGATAAAATCATTATTATGACTGATGCAGATGTCGATGGTAGCCATATTCAAACTCTACTTTTAACATTTTTCTTTAGATTTTTAAACTCACTTGTCATAAATGGAAATTTATATATCGCTCAACCACTACTTTATCGTTATAAAAAAGGTAAAAACGAAATTATATTGAAGAGAATGCTAAAAATGTTAGAGTTTTAGATGTTTAATCTAACAACTTTTTAGCCTCTTTTACTTCCTCTTGTAAATCTCTTAATATCATACCAAAACCTATAAAATCATTTTCATTAAATTGGGCAGTTTCGGGATTTAAATACATTATTACACCTGATATTAATCCTAATTTATAATCTATAACACTTAATTTATCACTTGCATTATTTATATTTTCGTTACTCATTTTTTTATCCTTTAATTTAATTTTTTACAAAACAATTTCTAAATTTTTGAAATATCTTTGTCTTTTTCCATCAAAATAACCGACTCTTAAATTTGATGTTTTAGGCATATTTTTTAAGTCTCTAAATAGTTGAAAAAATCTAATTTTGCTATATTCTGATATTTGATTATCACTACAAAAATTCAAATAATTTTCATATAAATTTATCGTACTTAATCGTGAACCTTTAGTTGAAATAATGCAATTTTTAATAAAATATTCAGTAGTTTTAGTTTCGATTTTTTGGGATTTTTTATAATTTAAATTTGGGATTAAATTTGCATAAAGCTCTTTTATAGTTTCTCTTCCGTATAAATCTTCAAGTTTATTCATAACTCCTGCATTAAAGAGATATTTCAAATCTAAAATTTTATTATCTTCTAGTAAATTTAAAATCGCTTCAATTTTTGGAGCATAATTCTTATTCACGATATTTTGATGATGATTTACAAAATTTTCATTATAACTATCTGATTTTATTTGATTAATATTTGGTTTGCATAAAACTAAATTACTTAAAATATCTTCGCCACCTTTTGACTTTGGCAAAATATGGTCAATATGAAAATGAGTTTTAGTTAATGGCTCTTTTGAATAATAACATTTTCCATCAAAGGCGATAAAAAAGGCTTCTCTAACTTTAGAGTCACTTAATGTGACATAAACTTTATTTATATTTGATTGGTTTGCGATGTGTTCTTTCTCAACTTGAATAAAATAATTTCTAACTTCTTTACCTTTAGCCGTTCCACTCATCATTGCAATCTCTTTTGCTGTATCAAGAGTTAAGTAATATTCATTGATTTCTTTAACAACTGCACCCGACTCGCCTTTTTTGGGGAGTCGTGATAAAATCGATATTTTCATCAAATAATCCTCTTTTCAATTGATATTTAATCCAATTAGAAAAATCTTTTTTAACACCTAAAAAATTATGTAAATCTCTAGCATTTACACTATTTATCTTTTCACTATTTTGAAATTCTTTAATTTCAATTTTAATTAATTCTTTCATTTTATCTCCATATAATAATTTCATTTAAATGAAATTATTACACTTAAAGCCTTTGTTTTAGATAAAATTACTAAATGTAAAAAAAATTTAGATAAAATTAGAAATGATAAAAAAAGAAATGAGTGAAAATTTTAATGTTACAACAAGAACTTTAATTAATTGGGATAAAGGTAGTGATAAAGGTAGAAAACTTTTATATGAAGTATTAAAAAGATTACCTAACGAATTTATAAAAGATGTTAAAAAACAATTGGAAAATGAAGAGAAATTAAAAGATAGTTTGAAAAAAGATGACTGAATATATAAAATAAATTTTGGAGATTCAAAATGGACAAAAATGAAATAATATTAAAATTAAAAGAGTTAAAATCAAAATTAAAAAATGATGGTTTTAATTTAATAGGTATTTTTGGCTCATTCGCAAAAGATAAAGTAAAAGAGAGTAGCGATATAGATATTTTATATGAAATAGTAAATGTTAAAGAGTATTTAAAAAAATATAGTGGATGGAACTCGATAAATCATATTGTAGATACAAAAGAGTTTTTACAAAAAGAGTTAAAAAGAGATGTTGATTTTGTTGATAGAGATAGTTTAAATGATATTAATAAAAAGTATATTTTAAAAGATTTAATTTATGTCTAAAGAGAAATTAGAAAATATATTAGTTTATATTGATGATGTTGAATATATAGTCTCACTACGGTGGAGTTATAAATACACTAAATGACAGAATAGGCAAACACTCATTATTAATGTGTTTAATGCAAATTGGAGAGAAATTAAATAAAATTGAGACAACAAATAAAAATTTACTTGAAGCTAAAAGAGGGGCTTACAATACAAGAAACTTTATCGCTCACGATTATGAGGGAGTTAATTTAGCACTTATAGAAAATATTGTTAGAAATTTACTAAAGCCTTTAAAAGATGAAATAATCGAAATTATAAATGAATAAAAACTAAAAGAGAGTTTGAAATGAAAATTATTTAAAATTAAAAATAAGGATTTATATGAAAGAACGAATTTTAAGAGTTATAATGATAATTTTAATTACAGTGTTCATAGTTGGTATTTTGGCTGGGGTATTGGTAATATTTTTAAATGGTTTTGATGATAATGGTGCCAATGAGTTTATAGCTACTTCAATAGCTATTTCAACTTTCTCTATTCTTTTAGCAATGGCAATACAATACATCAGTATTGGAGAGTATAATCCATTTTATTTATTTAAAAAGAAGTAAAAGATGATTATTTAGAGAATATTTTTAGTAAATATTGTAGCTTTTTAAAAGATAAGGATTAAATAAAATGGATAAAAAATATAGTATATTTATTAGTTCGACTTATACAGATTTAAAAGAATATAGAGCAAGTATTCACGATGCAATAATCGAAGATGATCATTTTCCAATAGGTATGGAGCAATTTTCAGCATCTAGCCAAAGTCAATGGGAAATTATTAAAAACTTGATAGATGAGTGTGATTATTATATTTTAATTTTAGGTTTTCGATATGGTTCAATAGATGATAAAAGTGCTATAAGTTTTACTGAAAAAGAGTATAACTATGCTTGTAAAATTAACACTCCTATTTTATCATTTCATTTAAACGATAAGGAATTTAATTTAAGCAAAGATGACGATTTAACAAAAATAAGTGAATTTAGAAAAAGAGTATTAGACAATAATAAAGTTTCTAAAATATGTAAAAATAAAAATAATTTATCATCAAATATAATAACAGCATTAAATAACGAATATAAAAATAATCCTCAGATTGGTTGGATAAGAGCTAATTCATCAAATATAAAATAAGAAAATATTAGTAAAACAACATTAAATGATATTGAAAATTTGATAATGAATCTATTTAGAGAAAGTGAGTTTAGTTATTTAAGCGATATTGAAAAAGAATTTAAAGAGTGTAAAAAATCAGAAATAAAATATTATTTAGATAATTTAGAAGAATTAGAATATTTAATGTTTTATCAAAGAAATAATATAGATACGGATTCAAGAGACTATTATGAATTATTAAAAGATGGTAGAAAATATTTATATGAAAAAAAGGTTTAAAAAATGATACGAGAAATTATTGAGCCAAAATCTAATGAATTAACTATAAAAATACCTAAAGAGTATATTAATAAAAAAGTTGAATTTATAATGTTTTCTTTGGATGAGCAAGAGAATATTAATAAACCTAAAAAAGATTTAAAAAAACTTGAATCTTTAGGTGGGCGATTAAATAAATATGCAGATAAAAATAAAATTGCATTAGAAGATAAAGCTTGGGAACTTCATATAATGGATAAATATAAATGATATTATTAGATGCAAATTATATATTGAGATTTTTGATAAAAGATAACGAAAATATGTTTGAAATCTCAAAAGAGAGCATTATAAGTAATGATTGTTTTATACTTAACGAAGTATTAGCAGAAGTTGTGTTTGTTCTATTGAAAGTTTATAAAGTTGAAAAAATTGAAATAACGGCTATCTTAGTTGAATTTTTAGAGTTTGATAATATTTTTATGGATACTAAAGATGAAATGATAAAAGCTTTATATCTATTTAAAACTAAAAACCTTGACTTTGTAGATTGCATATTATGTGTTAAATCTAAAAAATATGAAGTTAAAACATTTGATAAAAAATTAAATAAATGTTTTGAAAATATAAATTGAGGAGTGGCTTTATGTGTTTATCAAATGAAGTATTTATAAATCCTTTTACAGATTTTGGCTTTAAAAGGATTTTTGGCGAAGAAGAGAGCAAACCTTTTTTAATCTCTTTTTTAAATGATTTATTACCAATAAAAGATAAAATTAAATCTATAACTTTTCAAAATACAGAACAATTTGGAGCAACTCATGAAGATAGAAAAGCGATTTATGATTTATATTGTATTGATGAGAAAGGTCAAGATTTTATAGTTGAACTTCAAAGAGCAGAGCAGAGATTTTTTATTGATAGAGCTTTATATTACACAACTTTTCCAATTCAAGCACAAGCGACTAGAGGAGTTTGGAATTTTCAGTTAAAACCAATCTATTTTATTGGGATATTAAATTTTGAAGTGAGTGAGTTTAAAGATGATAATAATTATATTCACTATTGCCAAATTATGGATATAAATAAAAAGAATATAGTTAGTGAAAAATTGAATTTTATTTATATAGAAGTTCCAAAATTTAAAAAGAAAAAAGAGGAGTTATCAAAACATTTAGAATGGTGGTTATATTATCTAAGAGATTTAAATAAATTAAGAGAGATACCAAAAGAGATTGAGGGCGATATTATAGAACAAGCTTTTAAACGAGCAGAGTTTTTAAAGCTTTCAAGTCAAGAACAACATAATTATCATATCAACTTAAAACACTTTAGAGATTGGGTTAATACTCTTGATACTGCCCTTTGGAAAGGTGAGCAAAAAGGTATAGAAAAAGGTAAAAAAGAGGGAATTAAAGAGGGTGAAAAACAAGCTAAAATAGAAATTGCCAAAAGATTGATTGTTAAAAATTTAGATATTGATACTATTTCTGATTTAACAAGTTTAAGTGTTGAAGAGATAAAAAGTTTAAAAGGAAATTAGTAAAATTTTTAGTTTTTAATAAGTTCTCACTCCCACAAACCAAAAAATTTCGCTAATAGTACCTAAGAAAGCATTAATTGAAATTCAAAAGATATTTTTTGAGGATATAGAGATTCTTTATGATGAAGTAAATTTAATTATAAAATCTCAAAATTATGAATTTTATACAAGAGTATGGAAATTCAATTAACTCTTTTATTTTTATCTTAAATTATCATATTTTGCTTGTAATTGAGTTTTTGTCTCTTGCTTATTTGGGTTAGGTACTATACATTCAATGGGATACTCTTGAGCGCAAGCTTGATAATTATCAAAATAACCAACACACTCAGTGCATAAATTTGGGTTAATATGGTATACATCTACCCCTGCATCACTACCATCTGTAATTGCGTCACTTGGACACTCTGGTAAACACACATCACAGTTTACACAATCTTCTGTAATCATAAGAGCCATAATTCACCTCTATTTTTAATTAACTGAAATGATTATAGCGTTTAAAAATAAAGGATAACTAAATTTAATAAATAGACATTTTTTATTTATTACTGATTTGATACTTTTGTGAATATGAGTGCTTAAACATTTAATCTAACAACTTTTTAATCTCTTTTACTTCCTCTTGTAAATCTCTTAATATCATACCAAAACCTATAAAATCATTTTCGTTAAATTGGGCAGTTTCAGGATTTAAATACATTATAACACCTGATATTAATCCTAATTTATAATCTATAACACTTAATTTATCACTTGCATTATTTATATTTTCGTTACTCATTTTTTTACTCCTTTAATTTAATTTTTTACAAAACAATTTCTAAATTTTTGAAATATCTTTGTCTTTTTCCATCAAAATAACCGACTCTTAAATTTGAGTTTTTAGGTAAATTTTTTAAGTCTCTAAATAGTTGAAAAAACCTAATTTTGCTATATTCAGAGATTTGGTTATCTTCACAAAAATTTAAATAATTTTCATATAAATTTATCGTACTTAATCTTGAACCTTTAGTTGAAATAATGCAATTTTTAATAAAATACTCCGTTGTTTTAGTCTCTATTTTTTGAGATTTTTTATAATTCAAATTTGGGATTAAATTTGCGTACAGTTCCTTTATCGCTTCTCTGCCGTATAAATCCTCTAATTTATTCATAACGCCTGAATTAAAGAGATATTTCAAATCTAAAACTCTATTATCTTCTAATAAATTTAAAATCGCTTCAACTCTTGGAGCAAAATTTCTGTTTATAATATTTTGGTGATGATTTACAAATTTTTCATCATAACTATCTGATTTAATTTGATTAATGTTCGGTTTACATAAACCTAAATTACTTAAAATATCTTCAGCACCTTTTGATTTTGGTTGAATATGGTCAATATGAAAATGAGTTTTAGTTAAAGGCTTATTTGAATAGTAGCAAATTCCGTCAAATGCGATATAAAAGGCTTCTCTAACTTTAGAGTCACTTAATGTGACGAAAACTTTATTTGTGTTTGATTGGTTGTTTAGTGATTCTCGCATTTTGAAAAATTCACTAACTAGCTTTATTTTAAAATTAATCACTATTTCATTATTTCGCATAAAAGTAATTAATAGAGTCGCTTGTTGTTCGTTTAGATAATATGTTTTTGATGGTCTTCCCCTATTTTCGGTTTTTTCCGTTTGAAATGGAATTAATCCAAATTTTTTTAATTGAATAATATATTTATCTACTAATTCAACTACATTTTTTTCTTGTACTTTTGTATTTTTTGCAATAATTTTATGGCTAACTCTTGGCTCATTTTCAATTATTTCAATTATTTTCATTTCCACCCTTTTTAACTATTCACTTATAAATGAATTATTCACTAAAATAGCTTAAAATACAATAAAAGTATGAATAATTCAATTAAAAGAGTGTGCTATAATTATGTAAAATTTATAGGTGATATATGAAAAACACGGAGATTTCTCAAATTTTTAATATAGATAAATCAACTTTATATCATTGGAGTAAAGACAATAAAAAAGGTAGAAAAATTCTTTTAGAAGTTTTAAAATCTTTACCTATTGAATATATTGAAAAAATAAAAAATAGAATTGAAGAAGAAGAGAGATTAAAAGAGAGTTTGAAATGAAACGCCGTCTTATAAGCCTAGATTGGGCGATTAAAAAATTATTAAGAAGTAAAGCAAATTTTGGAATTTTAGAGGGTTTTTTAAGTGAATTACTTTTTGAAGATATAAAAATACTTGAAATATTAGAAAGTGAATCCAATCAAGAGCTAAGAGATGATAAATATAATCGAGTTGATTTAAAAGTTAAAAATCAAAAAGATGAAATTATTATAATTGAGCTTCAATATGCGACAGAATATGATTATT
>JADGEE010000108.1 GCA_016744535.1 Campylobacteraceae bacterium | reverse complement strand
ACTCACAAGTTATTAAATAAAATTTTTAATAATATTTTGATTTTAAATTTTATAACTCTGATTTTAATAATAGTATACGCATTCATATTCTCTAAAATTATGTTAAAACCAATTATAATACTAACAAATAAATTAATTAAACGAAATGAAAATTCTCTAAAAGAGATAAAAATAAAAAACTTACCAATAGAATTTTTACCTCTTGGTAAATCTATAAACAGATTAATTAATAAAATAATTTTCTATATTAAATATAAAAAGGAATTTTTTATAGGGACTGCACACGAATTAAAAACTCCATTAGCTGTTATGAAACTTAAAAATGAAATAACATTAAAAAAAGATAAAACTATCAAAGAATATAAAGATGTAATTAAATTAAATATAATTTCAATTAATGAATTAGATATAATGATTAGCTCTATTTTAGAGATGGGAAGAGCAGAAGGAGCTCAATTTGAAGAAGCAATTGAAATCGATATTATTGAGTTTTTAAGAGAGAAAGTAAAAGATTTTGAACTTTTAGCAAATAAAGATAATAAAAAAATTATTTTAGAGCTAATTCCAAAACAATTTATTACTATGATTCAGCTCACTCTTTTAAATCATATTCTATACAATTTTATTCAAAATGCAATTAACTTCAGCCAAAAAGATGAAAAAATTTTCATAAAAGTTAAATTGGTAGAGAAATATATATTAAGAGTAGATATAATTGATGAGGGATGTGGTATTGATGAAGATATTGATATTTTTGCTCCATTTACGAGAAAAGGTAAAAATTCAGGACTTGGATTGGGTCTTTTTTTAGCTCAAAGTTCTGCCCAAGCTTTAGGTGTTAAAATAGGTGTTAAAAATAGAGATGATAGTAGAGGTAGTATTGCTTTTTTAAAGATAGATTCTTCAATAAATTCAAATAAATAATTTTTTTTCTTCTACTTTAACTGATTATTAAGTTTTTATAGTATATAAGATTGGTTTTAATTTTCTGATGTTTATGGGAGGAACTATGTCGCTATTAATAACTGACGAATGTATTGCGTGTGACGCTTGTAGAGAAGAGTGTCCAAATGAAGCTATTGAAGAAGAAGATCCAATATATATAATTGACGCAGATAGATGTACAGAGTGTATGGGTCATTATGATGAACCCGCTTGTATTGCAGTATGTCCAGTTGATTGTATTGCTCCAGATAGAGATAATATAGAAAATGCTGAAGAATTGAAGTTAAAATTTGAACAATTACAAAAAGAAAATTAATTTATGTCAAAAATTACAGCAGTAATTGATATTGGTTCAAATTCAGCTAGAATGGTTGTCTTTGAGCGAAGTAGTAGATTTGGCTTTCACTTAATTAAAGAGATAAAAAGTAGAGTTAGAATAAGTGAAGGTTGTTATGAAAATGGTGGTTTGTTGCAAAAAATTCCAATGCAAAGGGCATTTAATGCTTTAAGTGAATTTATATTAATTGCAAATAAATTAAAAACTAAAAAAATACTCTGCGTTGCAACAAGTGCAATTAGAGATGCTCAAAATAGTGCTATTTTTATAAATAGAGTAAAAAAAGAGTTAAACTTAAATATTAAAGTTATAAGTGGAGATAGAGAAGCTTTTTTTGGTGCTGTTTCAGCACTAAATTTACTTCCTGTTAAAAGTGCTATTACTATTGATATTGGTGGTGGTTCAACTGAGTGTGCATTAATTAAAAATGGTAAAATAGTAAATTTAATTTCACTTGAACTTGGAACTATTAGATTAAAAGAGTTGTTTTTTGATAAAGATAAGACTCTAGAAAGTACAAAAGAGTTTATTCAAAAAGAGTTAAATAAAATTCCTAATAATTTTACAACAGATGTGATAGTTGGAATTGGTGGAACAATTAGAGCAATTTCAAAATCTATTATGAAAACTTGTAAATATCCTATTAACTCTATTCACGGATTTGAGTATTTAATTTCTGACGAAATAAATAAACTTGATAAAATTATTAATTCAAACAGAGATAAGTTAAAAAGCTTTAATATTAAAAGCGATAGGTTTGATACAATTAGAGAAGGAAGTATCATATTCTTTATGTTGCTAAAACTTTTTAGTGCCAAAAAAGTTTTAACAAGTGGTGCAGGTGTTAGAGAAGGAGTTTTTTTAAATGATTTACTTAGAAGTAGTAATAGTAAATTTCCTATAAACTTTAATTTAAGTGTTAAGAGTTTAATAGATAGATTTATGCAAAAAGAGTTAGTAAGAGTTGCAAATTATAATCAAAATATAGCATTAGAACTTTTTGATAAATTAAAACCACTTCACGAAATTGATGATAGCTTAAAATTGCCTCTTAAGTATGCTACAAAATTATCTAAAATAGGAAATAAATTAAATTTTTATAATGGACTTAATGCAAGTAGTTATTTTATTTTAAATAATTTAACTTATGGATTTTCACATCAAGATAGAGCATTAATTTCAAAATTAATTGAATTTAGTGAAAAAAAATTACCAAAAAATGAAGATTTAATTGAATTTAAAAATTTACTTCCTAATATTAAAACTCTAAAATGGCTTAGTTTTATTTTATCTTTAGCGGAAAGTTTAAATATAAATTTTTCAAATCCAAAATTAGAATTTAATTTGATAGAAAATAGATTATATATAAAATCAGATACTAATATCTATTTAGCAAAAAATTCTATTACTAATCTTGAACAACCAATACCTCTAATAATAACGTTTAAGTGAATTATTAAAAGTTATGAGAGAAAAAATAGAATTTTTAATTGTTAAATTTTTAATTAATTTAACAAAATTATTATCAAAAAAAGTGACTTATAAATTATTTAAATTTTTAGCTTTAATTATTTTTAAATTAGATAAAAAAAGATATAAAATTACTATTAATAATTTAAAAAATTTATATCCAAACAAAAATTATTTTGACTTAAAAAGCATTGCTAGAGAAGTTTTCATAAATATTTCTAAAACACTTACAGAAGCACTGTTTATATATACTAATAAAATTCAAAAAGATGATATTTTAAATATGATAGATGATAGTGATTTAGATAAATTTTATAAGTATAAAAATAGTGCTAACAAAAGAAGTATTATATTTATAACTGCACACTTTGGCAACTGGGAACTACTTCCACAATTTATGGCATTAAAAGGTATTGTTATAAATGGAGTTGGAAGAGAGGGAAATAATAAGTTAATTGAAGATAATTTAACAACTCCTCTTAGAGAAAAATTTGGAAATAAAAATATTTTTAAAAAAGGTGCAGGAGTTACTATTGTAAAAACTCTTAAAAGAGGTAAAAATATTGGGCTTTTAATCGACCAAAAAGCTGGATTAAAAAATGGAGTAGTCACAAAATTTTTTAATAGAGATGTTACAACAACTAATTTAGTAGCAAATTTAAAACTTAAATCTAATCCTTTAATTATTCCTATATATTTAGCAAGAGTTAATAATGAAAAATTTAAATTAATTATTAAAGAGCCAATAGAGTATAGAGCAGATGAAATTGAAAATAAAGATGAAAAGATAAAAACTATTACACAAAAATATAATGATGTTTTAGAAGATGTTATAAGAGAGTATCCAACTCAATGGTTTTGGATGCACAATCGCTGGAAGATGTAAAAAAGCTATCTATACGACAACTTTCTCTTCACCCTTGATTAATCTTACGATATTTGGAATATGTTTATAAAAAATTACAAATCCAATTAAAACTATTGGTGCGTGAGTATTTATAACTTCTATTTCTGGATGAATTATAAAACTTGAAATAACTAATGCTATTAATCCTATTAAAGAAGAAATTGATGAAATTTTAAAAACTTTTCCAACTATAAACCAAACTGCTAAACCAATTAATGTCTCAATTGGTAGCATTAAAAATAAAACTCCAACTCCAGTAGCAACACCTTTACCACCTTCAAAGCCTAAAAATATACTATAACAGTGTCCCAGAACTGCTAAAACTGCTATTGCCCATTGTGTTTCAACTGAAACTCCCATATATTTTGCAACTACTAAAACCATAACACCTTTTAATACATCTAATATTATTGTTGCAATTGCAAGTTTTTTTGCTAACTCTGGATTCTTCTCTTTTACAACTCTAAGCACATTTGTAGCACCAATACTACCACTTCCAGCTTCTCTAATATTTACACCTGCTTTTAATTTTGCCAAAATTAACCCAAATGGAATTCCTCCCATTAAATAAGCACTTAGATAAAATATAATATTTATATTTGATAAAAGTTCCATTCTATACCTTTTTTTACTGTTTATTTTTTACCCATTCTAGCTAAAAATTTGTTATAATGTGTTTAATGTTAAACTTACTAAAAATTAAATAATTAAGGATATTGATTTGTTAAAAGATGAAATTTTAGAGCTCAAAAAAAAATTAAATGTATCAATTGTAGCTCACTTTTATCAAAGAAATGAAGTATTTGAGATAGCTGACATAGTTGGTGATTCACTTGAACTTGCAAAAAAGGCAAAAGATGATAAAAGCGAATTTTTAATTTTTTGTGGAGTTGGTTTTATGGGTGAAAGTGTTAAAATTTTAGCCCCAAATAAACAAGTTTTAATGCCAAAAATTGCCTGTTGTTCGATGGCAAAAATGATTGATGCTAAGTATTATGATGATTCTATTGAATTTTTAATAAAAAATGGAATTCAAAAAGATGATATTTTACCTATTACTTATATTAATTCAAGTGCAGATGTAAAAGCAAAAGTTGGTGAAATGGGCGGAATGGTTTGTACAAGCTCTAACGCAAAAGTTATAATAGAAAATGCAATTAAAAGTAATAAAAAAATACTTTTTATTCCTGATAAATGTTTAGGACAAAATATTGCAAATATGATGGGTTTAAAATCTTCTATTATAGGAGATGGAAGTGACCCAAAAAAAAGTGATATAATTTGTTATGATGGGTTTTGTTCAGTTCATCAATTATTCTCAGTTGAAGATATCAAGTTTTATAGAAAAAAGTATCCTAATATTTTAATAATTTCACACCCAGAGTGTACTCCTGAAGTCGTGAGGGAATCTGACTTTGTAGGTTCAACTTCTCAAATTATAAGATATATTAATTCATTAGATATTAACCAAAAAATAGCAGTAGCAACAGAATATAATTTAGTTAATAGATTGAGAGATAAAAATACTTTTGTGTTAAGTTCAAGTAAACCAGAGTGTCCAACTATGAATGAGACAACACTTGAAGATGTATATACTGTTTTAAAATCAATTGAAGATAATAAGCCAATTAATGAAATTTTTGTAGATAAAAATACAACTAAATGGGCAAAACTTTCTTTAGAGAGGATGTTTGAAGTATGTTGAAAATTAATGAATTTGTAAAAAATACACTGCTTGAAGATATAGGAAGAGGAGATTTATTCTCATCTATTGCCCCTAAAGGTTATTTTCAAGCAAAAGTAATTACAAAAAATAGTGGTATTCTATCAGGAGTTGAATATGCACAAGAGGTTGCAAATTTATTAAATTTTAAAGTTGATTTTTTCAGAGTTGATGGAGATTTTATTAAAAAAGGTGAAGAGATTGCTTTTTTAGATGGGAAATCTAGTTCACTATTAAGTGGAGAGAGAGTTTTTTTAAATCTACTTCAACACTCAAGTGGAATAGCTACAAATACTTACGAATTTAAAAAAAAATTAAAAGGCTATAATACAAAATTACTTGATACTAGGAAAACAAGACCACTTTTAAGAGAATTTGAAAAATATTCTGTTAGAAATGGTGGAGGTCTAAACCATAGATTTGGTTTAGATGACTGTTTAATGCTAAAAGACACTCATTTAAAAACTATCTCAAATTTAAAAGATTTTATAAAAAAAGCTAGAGAAAATATACCATTTACCTCTAAAATTGAAATTGAGTGTGAATCTTTTGAAATAGCAAAAGAGGCATTAGAGGCTGGAGTTGAAATTATTATGTGCGATAATTTAAATCCTGAGGCTATAAAAGAGGTAGTAGACTTTAGAGATAAGAATTACCCCTCAACCCTAATTGAAGCTAGTGGCAATATAAATTTAGAAACAATGATATCTTATGCTAAAAGTGGGGTTGATGCAATAAGTAGTGGAAGTTTAATTCATCAAGCAAAGTGGCTAGATTTTTCTATGAAATTTATATAAAAAAAGTTGGCACTCTTTTTGCATATTCTAAGTTATTAAGTTAAATAACAAAAAGGATAAAAGATGCTTTATAATATAGAATTAAATAACGAAAATTGGTTGATTAATGAGTATGATAAGAGAGAAGATAATTCACAAGATAATAGAAGAAAAGTATTTTTTAGCGATAGCTCAAATAGTTTAAAAATATTTAAAAAGAGACAAACACAAGCTAAAAAGGAGAGTATAGGACTCTTTTTAAATCCTTATGAAATTTTAAAGAGTTTATAGTTAAGCACTTATAATTTAAAAATTTGTATAATACGAAAAAAAAAGGAATTTAATGATAGAAATGGTATCGATTCTCTATTCAATTTATCTATTGGTTTCCATTTTCATTTCAGTTATGCAAATTAAATATGTAAAAAAAGCCAAAACTACTACAGCAGTTTTATTAACTCCTAGTGAATTTATCAAATCAGGTGATTACTCTATTAAAAAAGAGGAGTTAGAAGTTCTAAGTAAAATAGTTGATTATCTACTATTTATATTTTGGATTGGATTTGGTCTTAAATGGCTTGAATCAATGATGGTAATTGAAGATATTCTAATTAAAAGCGTTGTTTTTGTAAATGTTTTTATTATTATGAATTGGTTTGTTACACTTCCATTTGATATATATCAAAAGTTTAAATTAGATAAAGAGTTTGGATTTAGTAATATGGATGCAAGACTTTTTATTAATGATACACTAAAAGGAAGTCTCCTATTTTTAATCTTTGGCTCACTCATAATTTATACAATCTCCTATATTATAGAAAATTTTGATAGTTGGTGGATTTACGGTTTTGCACTAATATTTTCAATAATTATCTTAATTAATGCAATCTATCCAACACTAATAGCACCAATCTTTAATAAATTCAAACCTCTTGAAGATATTGAGTTAAACACAAAAATAGAGAATCTATTAAAAACAGTTGGATTTAAAAGCGAGGGTGTCTTTACAATTGATGCAAGTAAGAGAGATAATCGATTAAATGCTTATTTTGGCGGACTTGGTAAAAGCAAAAGAGTTGTTTTATTTGACACTTTAATCGAGAAATTAACTCACTCAGAATTAATTGCAGTCCTAGGACACGAATTAGGACACTTTAAACACAAAGATATTTTAAAAAATATAGTAATGATGGGCTCAATTATGTTTTTCATATTCTTTGTTGCTGGAAACTTTCCAAATGAACTATTTAATCAAATAGGTATTGAAAATAGTGCTTACTCTATAATTATTCTATTTTTATTAATCTCGTCAGCATTGACTTTTTTCTTACTTCCAATTGTAAATTTAGTAAGTCGTAACAATGAGTATCACGCAGATGAGTTTGGAAGCGAAATAGGAAGTAAAGAGGATTTAGTATCTGCACTTATAAAATTAGCTACTGAAAATAGACATTTTCCTCTATCACATAAATTATATGTCTTCTTTTACTATTCACATCCACCATTAATTGAAAGATTAAAGAGATTAGGTTATAAATAAATAACCATTAATCCATCAATTCAAAAATCCCTCTCTCTGTTTTCGCTTTACTAAAATCTTTACCAATTTCAACTTTCTCTTGATTTAAAATTTCACCATCAATCCACTTCTCTCTAATTTTAAATTTTTTATCAGCAGTGTAAACAATCCCTACACCATCTCTAACGCCTTGAACCCAAATTCCCTCATAACGACTTCCATCACTCCATCTATATACACCTTTGCCATCTCTTAAACCATCTTTATATTGTCCCTCATAACTTGAATTATCCTCTCCTGTGCTTTTACCTTTTCCCTGTTTTAAATCATTTTTCCACTCTCCATCATACATAGAACCATCAGTTCCTATGCTTTTGCCAACTCCATTTCTTTTATCATTTTTCCAATTTCCATCATAAATTGCGCCATTAGCACTAACTAATTTACCTTTGCCTTCTTTCTTATTAAATTTCCACTCACCAATATAACTAGAACCATTATTCCATCTAAATTTTCCAAATCCGTGCTTTTTATCATTTTTCCACTCTCCATTATAAGTTGAGCCATCTTTACTTACTAATCGTCCATTTCCGTCTTTTTCATCCTCAACCCAATTACCATCATAGTAACTTCCATCAGCCCATACATATTTACCATATCCATGCTTTTCACTATAATCAAATCCACCAACATAGTGACTTCCATCATTCCAATTATGTCTACCTTTTCCGTGAGGTACACTATGTTCCCAATCACCCTCATATATAGAGCCATCAGCAAACATAAATTTACCAAATCCATTTTCAGGTTTTGGATTTATACAACTTGTTAAAAGAATAGTAACTATTGGTATAAAAAAAAGAGCTTTTTTCATAATTAAACCTTATTAAAAATTTAAACTATTTGTTGATTAATTATAACAAAAAAAATGAATATTATAAATTAGAATTATTAATAATTTGTTATAATAAATAT
>JADGEE010000107.1 GCA_016744535.1 Campylobacteraceae bacterium | reverse complement strand
TTGGAAAAAATGGTTTTACAAATCAAAATGAAAATTTAAATACAAGAATGAGGCATTATTTAGCAAGATTAAAAAGGAAAAGTTTATCATATTCAAAATTAAATGATATGCTTGAATTATCTTTAGCTATACTTTTTATTGAAAAAAATTGGTTATAAAAAATTATTAATAGCTGTGAAAGGATGCAATGCCTCTTTTTGTTTATCATTTAATTGCAATTCGTCGTGATTATGAATCCTCTCAAATTTAGTTACACCTTTATAAATATAATCTTTACCGATTCCTAAATTAAAATATAAGATATTAACTGAAATCACTTTCACGATTGAGCTATAATCCTCTTTTACTTTTATAAAAAAACGATACTAATTAAATTTTAATAAAACCGTATTCAATTTTAGTCATTTTTATAAATGATAAAGCTAAAGCAAGACTATACTTGCAACTTTCAATAATTTCATTAAAATTAGAAACTTTATGAAGTTTTAAAATATTTATAACGATACTTCTTAAAATACTTAATTTAAATGCATTCTCTCTACTTTTTGAATTATCCTCTTTTAAAGATACATCTTTGTATTGGTGCATAGTTTCTATTTTCCAATAATTTAATATAATTTCACTAAACTCTTTAGCACTTTTTTGAAAATTTGAAATATAATAATCAATTGAATAACTCTCCTCATTAGTTTTTTCGTTAATTGAATATTTATCAATTCTAATTATACTCTCTATAAACACTCCATTAAATGGTCTTGACAAAGGAGGACATTATAAATTTAATTTTAGAGATTCAAAACAATTTTTTGGATTAGAAGATTTTATGAATATTAAAAAAAGACGCATTCATAATTTTGCTAATTTATCAATTTTTATGAATAATATTGCTTATAGTTTTATTTTAAAAATAGCGAATAAAGTCTCCTTATTTGCTTCAATTAACGAAAAATCAGCCTAATTTTTTGACTAAGGTATTGGATAATAATATAGAATTAATATTTTTACCTCCTTACTCACCAGAATTAAATCCTATAGAGAGAGTTTGGAGTTTTTTAAAAAGTAAAGTTAAACAATTTTTTTTTAGAACAGCAGAAGAGTTTAAAGAATTTGTTAAAACTTTATTAGGAGAAATAAATAAAATAAATATAATTCAACTAAAAAAACTATGCTCTATTTTAATTTAGGATAGGAATATGTCTAACTTTTTTCAGAAGTTCATATTCTGTATCAATCTCTTTTGATAACATTTTTGTAAAAATATCATGACTAAAACCTTTACCTAATATTTTTGATAATTTCGTCATCTCTATATTTTCAAATAATACTATCTCAAAATCTGTATATAAATCTATTATTTTTTCTTTTTCCATACATTTATTTTACAATAACTTTTTTTACTTTAGCGTAACATCAGTTATGAAAGTATAAGTAACTAATGTTACGATGACTTTTCAAGAGTATCCATAGTTTGGGCTTTCAAAACATCTAATAATACACTGTTAATATGTCAAGAAGACCTATAATAGGAAATATATTAAAAAACTTAGCGTAACATCAGTAAGTAATTTAATAAAAAATTTAAACTATATGAAAATTAGTTAAACTTTTGTTATGATATAATTTCAAAAAATTATTAAAGGATGTATTTATGGAACAAGGAAATTTTTTAACTTCACTACTACCATTAGTTGTATTATTCGGAATTTTTTACTTCTTAATTATTAGACCTCAACAACAACAAGCAAAAAAACATAAAGAGATGTTAGCTAATCTTACAAAAGGTGATAAAATTGTCACAAATGGTGGTTTAATTGCAGAAATTGTTAAAGTTGAAGAGGACTTTATAAAAGTTAAATTAGAAGAAAATAACTTTGCAAAAATTGAAAAAGAGTTTGTAGCTAAAAAGTATGAGATAAATTTAAATAAAGATAAGTAATGAAAATTTTTAATTATAGATTTGTTATATTTTTAATAGCTCTAATCTTTGGGCTAACTTACGCCCTTCCATCTATTTTACAAAGTGAAAATGGTTCTAAAATTTCTCTAGGACTTGATTTGCAAGGCGGACTTTATTTAATGTTAGGTGTTAAAACCGACGAAGCTATTAAGTCAAAAATTCGCTCAAGTGCATCAAGTTTAAAATATTTTGCAGAAGATGAAGATATTTTAATTGATGAGTTAAAAATTACACCAAATAGTTTTAGCTTTGTACTTTTAGATGAGGATGAAATTGCTAAAACTGATAAGTTATTATCTGAAAGTGGTGGTTTTATAATAAACAAAGATGGTTTAAATTATCAAGTTAAACTCTCTGTTACTGAAGAGGCTTTTACTAGAGAGTTTGCCATAAATCAAGCTGTTGATACTATTAGAAATAGACTTGACCAATTTGGATTGGCAGAACCTAGCGTCACTAGGGCTGGTGAGAACAAGATATTAGTTGAACTGCCTGGGATTAAAAATGCTGAAGAGGAAAAAAAAGCTAGAGAGTTAATTTCAAGACCTGCAAATCTTCAATTAATGGCGATTGACGAAGCAAAAATAGATCAAGTTTATAAATTGAGTGATGATGAAGCTATGCTTTATGGTGATGTTATTTTAGAAGATGCTAAAAATCCAGAGATAAAACATTTAGTAAATGAGATACCAATTTTAGATGGAACTCTACTAACTGATGCAAAAGTTGGATTTGATGAGAATAATCAACCTGTAATTAATTTTTCACTCAACTCAAAAGGTGGTAAAATTTTTGGTGATTTTACAGCTAAAAATGTTGGAAATCACTTAGCAGTTGTACTTGATTCTAAAGTCTATTCTGCTCCAGTTATTAGAGAGAGAATAGGCGGAGGAAGTGGTCAAATTAGCGGTGGTTTTTCAATAGCTGAAGCTCACTCTGTCGCAATTGCACTTAGAAGTGGAGCTCTATTAGCCCCTGTTATGATGTTAGAAAAGAGAAGTGTTGGACCAAGTCTTGGGGCTGATAGTATTAAAGCTAGTCTGATTGCATTGATTAGTGGATTTGTATTAGTTGTAATATTTATGATAGCTTATTATGGTATTTCAGGCATTGTTGCAAATTCTGCATTAATAGTAAATCTATTTTTAATTATCTCTGTAATGGCTCTATTTGGTGCAACTCTAACACTCCCAGGAATGGCTGGAATTGTTTTAACCGTCGGAATGGCAGTTGATGCAAATGTTATTATCCAAGAGAGAATTAGAGAACTAATACGAAGTGGTGCTTCAGTTAAAAAATCTATTGAAAATGGATATAAAAATGCAACTAGAGCAATTTTAGATGCAAATATTACAACTTTAATAGTTGCAATTATTCTTTATGCTTATGGAACAGGACCTATTAAAGGTTTTGCAATTACTATTAGTATTGGAATTTTAGCAAGTATGCTTACAGCAATCTTAGGAACACACGGAGTATATACTCTATTTGAATCTCAAATTAAAAAAGATAAGTTAAAACTTTGGTTTGGAGTTAAATAATGGAGTTTTTTAAATCTGAAAAACATTACAATTTTATGGGAAAAAGCAAATTATTTCTCTCTATCTCTGTTGTTTTAGTGGCTTTATCTTATATACTACTCTTTACAAAAGGGTTAAATTTTGGTGTTGATTTTGCAGGTGGAACGATAGTTCAAGTTAAATACGATAAATCAGCTCCAATTAACTTAGTAAGAGATGAACTTAAAAAACAAGTTATGTTTGAAAAAGCAAATGTAACTGAATTTGGCTCTAAAGAAGAGATTATTATTAAGTTTCCTTTGACTATGAAAAGTGTTGGTGATGATGTCGGTGACATTGTAAGAGAAGCACTTAAAAATACGGGTAACTTTGAGATTAGAAGAGTTGATATGGTTGGACCTAAAGTTGGTGGAGAGTTGAGAGAAAAGGGCTTAATGGCTTTAACCTTGTCTCTTATTGCAATTTTAATTTATGTTACTTTTAGGTTTGAATTTAGATTTGCAATTGCCTCTATTTTAGCTTTAGTTCACGATGTCTCAATCGCTATTGGGATGATAATTATATTTGATATAGATGTGAATTTAGATATTTTAGCAGCTATTTTAACAATTTTAGGATATTCACTAAATGATACTATTATCGTTTTTGATAGAATTAGAGAACAAGTAAAAGAGAGTAGAGTAGCTGATTTAAGCGAACTTATTAATGAAGCAGTTTCAAGAACACTCTCAAGAACAACACTAACATCAGTTACAACTCTATTTGTTGTATTGACACTATTTTTATTTGGTGGAGAGATAATACACGGATTTTCATTTGTAATGTTGGTCGGAATCGTTGTAGGAACTTATAGTTCAATTTTTATCGCTTCAACTTTCTTAGTGTTACTTAAATTTAGCCTAAAAGGTTATAGAGAAAAAGAGGCACAAAAAGAGAAAAGGAAAATCGAAAAAGATAAAATGAGAGCAATGTATGAAGGTGGAGTAGTTTAAAAAAGAGATTAAATTCTCTTTTTTAAATATTTATTAAAATTAAAAATTAAAAATTAAAAATTTATAAAATTATCAGTTTTAAATTTTTAATTTTTAGTTTACTAAAAGGATTTTGAAATGGAATATAGAGGTGGAGGGTTAAATTGGAGTAAAGTTGTATATGTCTTTTTTACTCTAATGAGTCTTACAACTATTGCAGGATTTTTATATGATAAAAATGAGATAGCTTTATTTATCGCAGCTAGTGTAAATGTTATCTCAACTATACTTAAAATTGGAGTTAAAAATCTCTTAGCAGCAGAGCTTTTAGCAACTTCATTAGTAGCTGACTTACACTTAATTCCAGCGTTTTTCTTTGTTCAATTTTTAAATGATATGCAAACAGGAATCGCTTTAGCAATTGGGGCTTTAATTGCAAATATTTTTTCTGTGGCACTTGTTTTGGTTGAGAGTTCTAAATTTAGAGATGATGAGTATTAAATGATGATGAGAATTATAACAGGAATATCTCTATTAATATTAACTCTTATAATTGGATATTTTCATAATATCTATTTAATATGGGGAGTTTTAGGTGTAATTTACTTGATTGCTTTGAGTGAAACAATTAAATTAATTAAAATAAAAGATAAAATTTTAATTTATTCAATTGGTGTAGTTATTTGGTTAGCAACTCTATTTATTTATGAAGTGATAGATTTAATATTTTTAACTATGATTTTTTTAGCATCAATTATAGCTTATAATAAAAAATTAAATTATAGTATCTTTTTCCCTCTTATCTATCCTACAATTTCTATGATTTACATATTTAAATTATATGATTTGTTTGGAATTAATGCTATGTTATGGCTCTTAATTATAGTAGCTTTAAGCGATATTGGGGCTTATGCTGTAGGTAAAAGCATTGGTAAAACACAATTTTCAAAAACAAGCCCAAATAAGACGCTTGAAGGTGTAATAGGTGGAGTTTTAATTGCCACTATTTTTGGCTCTCTTTTTGGAATTTATGTAATGGATTTAACTCTATTTTCTGCCATTTTAATTGCTTTTTTAACTTCAAAGTTTTCTATCTTTGGAGACTTATTTGAGAGTCTATTAAAGCGAAATGCTGGAGTTAAAGATAGTGGAAATCTACTTCCTGCACACGGTGGGATATTAGATAGAACTGATGGTTATCTATTTGGTGGAGTTGTAATGTTTATTTTGCTTAAAGGCTTAATGCTTTGATACTTCTAGGCTCGACTGGTTCTATTGGTGTTAATACTTTAAATATTGCAAGAAGATTTAATTTAAAAGTTGAGACGCTAGTTGCTGGAAAAAATATTAAACTTTTAAATGAACAAATTAAAGAGTTTAAACCTAAAATAGTTGTAGTAGCAGATAAAGAAATTGCAAAAGAGATAAGACATAATCGTGTCTTATTTGGTGAAGAGGCAATTCTTGAAGCTATTAATTTAAGTGAGAGTGAATTAGTAGTTAATTCTTTAGTTGGATTTTTGGGTTTAAAACCAACAATTGAAGCGATAAAATCAGATAAAAAAGTGGCTTTAGCAAACAAAGAATCACTTGTGGTTGCTGGAAAATTCATTGATATGAGTAAAATTCAACCAATTGATAGCGAACACTTTGGTCTATGGTATTTAATGCAAAATAAGCCTATAAATAAATTAATAATAACTGCAAGCGGAGGAGCTTTTCGTGATACTTCAATAGATAAACTAAAAAATGTAACTGTTAAAGAGGCACTAAACCATCCAAATTGGTCAATGGGTAAAAAAATTACAATAGATAGTGCAACTATGGTTAATAAACTCTTTGAAATAATAGAAGCTAAATGGCTATTTAATATTAATAGTATTGATGCTTATATCGAAAAAAATTCAATTATTCACTCTATGATAGAGTTTAAAGATGGCTCAACAACAGCACATTTTGCAAATACTGATATGAAACTTCCTATCGCTTATGCAATACTAAACAGAGTTGAAGATGAAATTTTAAAACCACTTGATTTAATGAATTTAAAACCACTTAAATTTGATGAGATAAAATTAGATAAATATCCAACTTGGAAGTTAAAAGATAAACTCTTAAATAACCCTGATTTAGGAGTGATAATTAATGCTTCAAATGAGATTGCAGTAGAAAAATTTTTAAATGAAAAAATAAAATTTCTAGATATTTCAAAAATAATTTTAAGTGCAGTTGATAAATTTAAAAATATAACACTAAGTTCAATTGATGATATTTATAAAATGGATAAAGATGTTAGAAAATGGTGTTTAAATAAATAGGAGGCTAAAGATGTTAAATAGAGTTGTTATATACCTATTAACTATTATTTTTATATTAAATAGTGCAATGGCTATTGGAATGAGTGATGAGGAGAGTTATGAAGAAGAGGAAAATGAGGGTCAATTAATAGAAAGATATGTGGAGGAGTATATAGATATAGAAGAAGCTAAAGCATTAGGTTTAAAATTAAAAGAGGTTAAAATTGAGAAACAAGAACATCATGATAAGTTAGAGCAAACAAAACTATCACCTAAAAAAGATAATAACTCAACTACTCCTTCCCCTTAATCTTTGAGCGTGTGTAATTGCCACAGCAATAGCATCAGTTATATCAAGAGGTTTTATCTCTTGTTTTATTTTTAATAATCTCTTAACCATAAAAGCAACTTGCTCTTTTGTAGCTTTTCCATTTCCTGTGACTGCTTTTTTCACTTGTAGAGGAGTATATTCACTAAAATTTCCAAAACTTTGCATTATCTTCAGAGCTAAAGCTCCTCTAAATTGAGCCAATTTAATTACAGTTTTTGGATTAAAAGCAAAAAATATATTTTCAATGGATACTTCATCAATTTTATGATTTTTAGAAATTTCATCAATTGCCATTGAAACTTCTAAAATTTGCTCTTTAAAATTTCTACTCTTAATTTTAATAACTCCACATTCTATTAAAGTGAATCTAAAGTTATTAACACTTAAAATTGAGTATCCAGAGTTTCTTGTACCTGGGTCTATACCTAAAATATTCAAATTACACCTCCTTAGAGTTCACTTTATGATCACTTCAAAACTGCTTAAATGTCACATATTATATATAAGTAAAATAACGATGTATAGGGTATTTATATTTCATAGAGTCACATGTGTCACATATCAATTGACACATAGTTAAAATAATCTATATGTGATGTAAGTGATATGCGTGACTCTAATATATAATAAAATTCAATAATTTTCAAATAATGGAAGTTCAAATAAATAATTATCTATGATAAACAACTTATTTAATAACTTTAAATAATAAAATGAATTAAATTATTAAAAATATTTATTTATTATTTTATTTAAGTGAGTAGTAAGTGAATAGAAAAAAAAATAGATAATAATAATAAGAAAAAATGATAATTTCTTTGTTTTTTTGGTAAAAAGAGGATATAATATATGTGATTAAGTAGGCTAAAATGTGAAATAGAGTGAATGAATATGTGACAAGCTTAATAAGCTTAAAGATATCGAATTATCAACATCTTTCAAATAAAAAAAGTAAGTTTGTCACGTATTCACATACCCTACTACTATTACTACTTTTATAATATATAAAGAGAGGAAGAAAATGAAACTTCTAATTGATAAAAACCAATTTGAAAATATGTTATCTTCTCTTCAACCTTTTATAGATAAAAAAGATGTAAGTCAAATAACATCGCATATATTAATAAAAGTTGAAGATGATAAGTTAATACTAAAAGCAACTGACTATGAGATAGGTTTAAAAATAAGTAGTGAGTCAATTATTATACAAGAAAATGGAATTGCTACATCTAATGGTAAAAAACTACTAGAAATTATTAAAAGATTAAAAAGCGAAAATATCATACTCGAAACAAAAAACGATTCTTTGCTTATAAAACAAGGCAAATCAAAATTCAAATTACCAATGTTTGAAGCAAAAGAGTATCCAGAATTTCCAAAATCAGAGAATAAACCAAAAATAGAGATAAATAGTTTAAAACTTTTAAAATCAATAAAAAAAGCAATCCCTGCAATTGATACCAATAATCCTAAATTTGAATTAAACGGTGCTTTAATTGATATAAAAACAGATAAAATAAATATTGTTTCAACTGACACAAAGAGATTATCAATAATCGAATTAGAAAGTGAAGCAAACCAAGAAATTTCGCTAATAGTACCTAAAAAAGCGTTAATTGAAATTCAAAAGATATTTTTTGAAGATATAGAGATTCTTTATGATGAAGTAAACTTAATTATAAAATCTCAA
>JADGEE010000106.1 GCA_016744535.1 Campylobacteraceae bacterium | reverse complement strand
AAATAATCTCTTTTCATTTTTTATCTTTAAATTAAATTTTTTTAGAAATATTATTATATTAAATTATTTTTTAAATATTAATTTAAACTAATAATTTAATTTAGCTTATTATTAAGTAATTCACCAGTTTTATTATACTTATTTAAATATCCTCTAGGGGTTAAAACTAAACTGTTTTTTGTTAATTGTGTTGAAGAGTTACCAATAATTAGCATAGTAGACATTGATAAAAGCTTATTTTTAACTCCCAATTCTATTAATTTTTTTACAGTTATTACAGTTATTTTTTCACTATCTCTTCCTATATTTGAAGAGATAATTATAGGAATTTTACTATTTGCATTTTCTAACTCTTTTAATAAAATTTCATAAGGTTTTATTCTAGTTTTAGATATTGGATTATAAATTCCTATTACAAAATCAGCTTCTATCGCATTTTTTATTCTTTTCTGAATTATATTTATATCTGTTAATCTATCAGATAGTGAAATTATGGCGAAATCTTGGCTAATTGGAGCGCCAATTCTTGAAGCAGTTGCAAACATAGCACTAACACCTGCAATTGAGATAACTTCTAATTCATTCCATAAGTTCTTTTCATCAATTAACTCTACTATTAATGAAGCCATTGCAAATACATTCACATCTCCATTAGAAATAATTGAAGTTATTTTGTTATCTAGGGCAGAATTAATTGCAATATTACATCTTTCAATCTCCTTTGTCATACCTGAAGTTATTAGCTCTTTATCAACAAAAAGTTCACTTAACTCCTCTGCATATTTTGTGTAACTTACAATAACTTCACTCTCTTTAATCGCTTTTATAGCCTCTTGCGTTAAATAATTTACTCCACCTGCACCACTTGAAACAATATATAATTTATTCATTAATACCTACCCTTAATATTCGCAATTTTTTTTAAATTCCAGCTTTTTTTATCTATTTTACTCTCTATACTATTTTCAACTTCATCTTTTAACTTATGAAAAAAATCAAATCCACTTAACTTTTCAATTTCATCAATAGTAACCACAAATTTGTCAAGTCTCTCATTTCCTTTTACACCTTGAGGCATAATAAATCCTAAAGTGTGAATTTTTCCATTATCCTTTTTCATAGCATAAACTTTAAAAAATTTATCAGGTATCTCAACACTAGATTTTAACCTTTTTATTTTATCATCAAAAATCCCCCCAGTAATTACCCAAATTTCATTATTAAGTTTTGTAAAATGCTCAATTTCAGCCCTTTCAAGTCTTTGCCAAAGTTTTCTATTTAGTTTAGGTTTTTGTGGAGTGATATTTGACATTAAAAAAGTTTCAAGTTGTGAGTCTTTTCCATATAAAGAAGAGATTGCATAATTTGGTGCTAAATGTCCTCTATCGTAACCACTACCTGTAAAATCTGCGTGTTTGATTCTTGTATAAGTTCTATTATCTACACTAAAGCTACTAGGTCTTTTTAATCTAGGAGCATTTTTAGGAACTTTTTTGATTTTATAAATTACCCAAAGAGGATTTTTTTTAGTCTCTGAATAAGCTAACATAAAATCATCATTTCGTAAAATTCTAACAAATTTATTACTAAAATTTGTGGCGTTTGGAACACCCATAAATGCCATTTTTTCTCTAGCAAAAAAAACTTCATATCCATACCAAAGTCCAACTAATGGAAAAATCAAAAGCAAAGCTTTTGGATTTTTAACTAAAAAGCTAAAAACACTCATAATTAATTTAATATTTGATTGTGTAAGTTTCATTTATTCTCCTTTTTCAATATATTATCCTCTAAATCTTAATTTATCTCTTTTAATATCTAAACTCTCTACAAAATTTTGAAGTTCAAGAGAAAATTTATCATCTTTTATATTTGGTGAGTAAATTGTTAAATACTCTAAATTTTGCAAATATTTCTCTATATCTTCTAATTTAAAACTATTTAAAATAAATCCTATATTATCTACAATATAAAATTTATCTTTTATAATCTCTTCTATTTTGCTACTTAGAGGTAAATTTTCAGATACTAAAAGATTATATAAAATTGTATTTATATCCTCATTTTGTGGTTTTTCAAATAAGTTTAAATCATCTTGATTTATCTCTAATAATGATTTTTGATAAATAGCTTGTTTTTCATCTTCTACTATTTCAAATACTCTAAAGCCTATATCAATATCTTCTTTAGATTCTTGTTTAATTTTTTCTCCAGCTCTTCTTAATCTCTCTGCTGTAATTTCAAAAATAGTCGGTTCTTTTTTTAACTCATCTTTTACAAAGTCATAAGCCGTTTTCTGTTTTTTAGAATCTATCTCTTGTGGAATTTGAACTAAGATATATTTACGATTTCCTCCATCTTCTGCGTTAAGTTGCATAACTGCGTCGCCTGTCGTTCCACTACCTGCGAAGAAATCTAGGATTAAGTCAGATTTATTTGTTGTAATTTTTAAAAAATGTAAAATTAATTTAGATGGTTTAGGAAAGTCAAAAACTTGTTTATTAAAAATATTTTTTACTTCATTTGTTCCATCTTGACCACTTGCAATATCTTTATTTTTTAATAAAGTAACTGGAACAATACCATCTTGAACTTCTGATAAAAATCTTTTTATTCTTGGCACATTACTACCATCTTTACCAAACCATATACGATTATCTTTCATTAAATCTATTATCTTTTTTTCTGAATATCTCCAACATCTACCATCAGTAGGTAATATTTTATCTCCATTAGGTTTTTCTATTGAAAACACATATTTTTCATTATATGTAGTTGCTAACATAGTTCCAGAAGACCAATCTCCTCTTTTATCATTATCAGTATTTGAATAACCTTTATTATGTGCTTCAGTTCTTGGTAATAGCTTTCTTTTAAAATTATCTTTATTTTTAGAATATAAAAGTATATATTCTTGTGATTCTGAAATATACTTATTATCATTTTTAGGAGCAAAACTTTTCTCCCATACAAACTGACTTACAAAATTCCCTTCCCCAAAAACCTCATCGCATAAAAGTCTTAAATTTGCTACCTCATTATCATCAATAGAGATAAATATAACTCCATCATCTTTTAATAAATCTTTTGCAAGTAAAAGCCGTGGAAACATAAAACTAAGCCAACCACTATGAGTCTTTGCACCATAAATATTTTTTATATAATCAATTTTATCTTTAGAGTCATAACCTAACTCCTCTAAAGTCTCAAGTTCACTACTTGTAAAATTATCTTTATATATAAAATTGTCATTTTTTGTATTATATGGAGGGTCGATATAAATCATTTTAATTTTTTCATAATAGTTATTTCTTAAAATTTTTAAGGCGTCAATATTATCACCTTTTATTAAAATATTTTCTGTATTTTTAAACTCCTTACTATCACTCTCAAGAGGTTTTAAAATTTTTTTATTTTTAGTATAAGCTTTAGTGTAAGCCTCTTTTTTACCAACCCAATTTAAACTATATCCATCTTCATCAATCTTTGCTTTATTTGGATTAATTGCTAATTGTAGAGCTTGTGAATCTATATTATATCTTCCATCATCATCAAGTTTTATCGCATTTGGAAAATATCGCTTTAAAATCTCTATATTATTCTCATTTATACTTTTTTCTTCTATTATATTATTTTTCATTTTTAACCATCTCTATAATTTCATTTTTTACAAAAAGTAAATTTTTGTAAATTGATTTTAAATCTTCTATTTTAGAACTATCAAAATTATCACTCACAAAGTATTGGTATTTACTCTTTTCTATTTTTTCTAAAATTACAAAATTCCAATTTGAGCCAATAATATAAGCACCTTTTATAGTTTTCCAACTATTTAACTCTACTGCACTAATTAATTCAGCTATTAATTGTGGTTCTGGGTCTGTTCCTCTGATACCTTTTTTAAACTCTTGTATAAAAAAATATGGTTTTTTAGAGTATTTCAATCCTTTTGAGATAACGAAATCTGTCTCACCTGTAAAAATAAATTTATCTGTTTTATAAGTAATTGGTTCATTATAAAAATCTCTAATCTCATTTTCATAAGATATAAACTCTATTTTATTAAAAATTTGTGATAAAAAATGTAATTTTAAATCCTCTTCTCTATAATGCTTAATTAAACTTTTATGTTTTTTAAGTAAATTTAATAGAAAAACTTCTATTTCATTATTTAACTTGTCCATAGAAAACCAATTTTTAAATATATTTTCATTATCCATATTCTCTTTTATATCTAGTAGACTCTCTAACTCTTCTCTTTTGATTTTACTAAAAGTAAAAATAGGTATTTTACTATTTTGATTTAAATCCTCTAATTTATTTAATCTCTCTCTTAACTCCTTATTTTCTCTTAATAACTTAAGTTCTAAATTCTCACTCATTTTTCAATTTCCTTTAATTATATTTATAAGTTTTTCACTGTTTATTTTAGTTTTATAACTAACATTAAAACCTTTCTCTTTTAAAGCTTCAAAAAACTTTTTTGCACTATCTATCTTATACTTTTCACTTTTTGATAACTCCTCTAAGCTATTAAAACCTTTGGTCTCTATAATTAAATTTAACTCCTCTTTGTTATCTTTTTTTATAACATAACCAAAATCTGGATTATATTTACCATTTAATACAGAAATATTAACTTTTGGAAGTTTTGCAAAAACTACAATATTATTTATATTAGATTCATCAATTGTCTCTTTTTCTATTTTACTATCAACCTCTAAAAAGTTTTCATCATAAAGAGATTTATTTAAAATATTTTCATTATCTATAAAATACTTTTCTACTCCTAAAGCTCCAATATTTATAGATTCTTTTGCACTCCCTTTATTGTCTGTTAAACTTGTGTTTTTAACTTCTATCTCTTTTATATCATAAGATATTTTATTTATTAAAAATCCATAAATAGCTTGAATAAAAATATCTTTTAATTTTCTAAGTGCTAAATTTTCATTTAAAGCAATCATTTTAAATTTATCTACATCTATATTTTTTAAAATTGTAGCAATAGTTTTGTAAGTAAGTTTAGTGTAATTGCTAAGTTCTCTTATAAACTCATATATAGTGAAAATTGGCTCATACTTTAACTCTTTTGCCGTTGTAGTTATATCTTTTTTATGTAAATTATCCACATTTTTTTGAGTTGAGATAGTTATATTTTGTCTCTCTATCTCAAAATTTTGATTAATGCTCTCTTTTATATTTTTAATCAACTCTTCTGTATTAATATCATATTTTATAATAGCTTTTGAATTTATACTCTCCCATAAATTTTTAAATTCTCTGTATTTCTCTTTATCTATTTTAATTTTACCTTTTAAGTTTTCTACTCTATTTTTAATTTTAATTTTTCTATCTGTTACGAAATACTCATCAAAATATGCTTTTAAATTATCTATATCTACTTTTAATTTTTTATTATTAATTGCTATTTTTATATCATCAAAAGAGTTATAAAATTTATCTTTATTAGCTATTATTTCAGAATCTCCAGTATCGTCATTTAAATTAATAATTTCAAACTCATCTAATATATCAAGTAATTTATTTGCTACTCTTGTATTATCTGTAATTTTATTATCTTCTAACACTTTGTCATCAAAAAATTTAGATATTTTATTTAGAGAATTTTCACCAATTTCAAATTGAATAGATTTTACAAAATTCTCTTCAGTTGATGGAACTATTACATTTAAATCATTTACAAATTCAAAATTATTACTATCACTTGTAATTCTCTTTCCATCTTGATTAACTGCTAATCTTAAACCTCTTCCAATTTGTTGAAGCTTAGTTATTTTACTATCACTAGGGGAGAGTTTTGCTAATGTAAAAATATTAGGATTATCCCAACCCTCTTGCAATGCCCACATAGAAAAGATAAATCTTAAATCACTATCTTTAAATGATAATAATTTCTCTTTCTCTTTTAAAATTAAATTGATACTCTCTATCTCATCTTTATCTTTTTTTGATTTTGCAAAGTAGCCTTTATGAACTTTGCTTATATCATCTTTTGTTTTTTCTAAATATTTTCGATACTCACTATTTAACTCTTTTTTTAAATATTCATCTAAATATTTTTTATATTTTTTCTCAAAAAGCTCTGCTAATTCGCCTTTTTTATTATCATCAAGTAGATACTTATTTACACTATCAATAAATATTAAAGATAGAGATTTTATTCCTAATTTAAATAACTCCTCTTCTCTCTCAAAATGCGTTTCAATAGTTCTATCAATAATTAACTCTTGAATTTGTGATAATAAAACTCCATAAGATGAAATTTCACCCAATTTTAAAGAGATAGAGTTAGTAAAAACAATCTCTTTTGTTGTAATTTTTTCAACTATATAACTACTTAAATAGTCAATATTTGCCAATTTACCTAAATTATCGCCCTCTTTAATCTCTAATTTATTATCTTTTGAATTTATATCTCTATATCTTATAATTGCACTATAATTTTTTGATTTACCTTTTATCTCTTTATACTCTATTGTATGAGAATTAATATCTTCATCGCCAATAGTATCAACTGTAATTGATTTAACTAAATTTTGATTAAAAGCCTTAACACTATCAAGAGAGTAAATTAAATTTTTATACTCTCCTTTAAAAGTTGCACCAAAGCGTAGAGTAAAGAGTGGATTAAATTTTTTTAAATACTCTATTGTTTTTTTACCTTCAAATTTATGTGGTTCGTCTATAATAATTACACTATTTAATTTAGCTAAGCTTTCCATATAACTTCTTGTATCTTCAAATAGATTTCTCTCTAATTTATTTTTATTTATACTATTTGTAGCTTTATTAAATGATTGATAAGTTGATATTAGTATAGATATATTCTCATTTGAGTTATTTATAAAATTTGATATTGTCTTCTCATTGTAATTAAAAATAGATATATTTTTACTGTATTCTCTATAAAAAAACTCTTTTGTTATATTTAAATTTTTTAGTGTTCCCTCACGAATTGCACTACTAGGAACTAAAATAATAAATTTAGATAACTTATATGATTGATTTAATTTATAGATAGATTCTACAAAAGTGAAAGTCTTTCCAGTTCCAGTCTCCATTAAAATATCGATTGTCAAATCATCATCAAAAAACTTAACTTCTCCTGCTTCAATACTATTTTTTTCTCTAATTTTTTTAATATTTTTTTTTATATTATCTCTATTATTAGCATTTTTATCAAAGTATCTATTTGTTATGTGATATTTTGGTCTTTTAAAATTTATATTAGCAAAGATATCTATAATAGAATCTACTGCCTTCTCTTGATACTCTAATCTCTCAAATTTAATTTTCATATATAACCTTTTAAAATGCACAAGCGATTGTAACTTGTCCATAAATATGTTTTTTTAAAAATAACTCTTTTTCATTTGAATTTAAAATTGCACTAGGTTCTGCAACACCTTTTATATTGAAAAATTTTTTTGCCATTGATGGTGAAAAATTATGAGTTAAGGAGTTTATCTCATTTTCATCAAAAAATTTCAGTTTAAAATTATACTTTTTTGCAAACTCTAATAAGCCTTTCTCATCGGCTTTAGCTTTAAATGAAGAGATATAATTTATTTGAGAAAACTCTAAATTATGCTCAAACAGAAAACTATTAAAAGCCTCTTCAATCTCATTAAGCGGTGTATTTCTATTCATTCCTAAACCAATTGAGAGTTTATTAATTTCTAAATGTAGAGTATTATTATGTTTAAAAGGTGAAATTATAACAAGAGGTTTTATTTTATCAACTTTAAGCCACTCTTTTGGAGTTAAAAAAACAGACAATTTTTCATCATAATAGTTATGATTTTTTATCTTTTTTATTACACTCTCATAAGTTAAAATTTGAATAGGTTTTTTGTTTATAAGTGAATTTGAAATTTGGGCTAATTTATTTAAATTATTAATTTTATAACTATTCTCTTTTGCAAATATATCAAATGCAAAAGTTTTTGTTTGGTCTGTTGCTGTTGTAATAAATGCACTTGCCCCCTCAATCTTAGAACTTAACTCATTTGCAAACTCATTTGCCCCACCTAAATGTCCAGATAGAAGTGGTAAAATATGTTTTAAATCCAAACTCATTACAATTACAGCAGGGTCAGTAGCTTTTGATTTTAAAAAAGGGGCTATTTTTCTAACTACGATTCCAGTAGCTATAAAAAATATAATTACATCATATTTCCATAAATCATTTAAAATATTATCAAGTTTCTCATATTTAATAAAATTATTATTATTTAACTCTTTATTAAATATTTTTACATAACTATCATTATTATTTAAATCTAAATATCTTAATAAATTTTTTGCTGAATTTAAACTAGGTTGATTTATTGTAACTATTGCGATTTTTTTCATTTTTTTCTTTCTCTTTTTTTATTATATAAATTAAAATTTAAACACTCTTTTAACTCTTTTCTTTTTTCCCATTTTATAGATTCTAATTCAGGTTTATCTAAAAATTTATCCACATAACCGATACATAAATATGCTATTAATTTAAACTCTTTTGGAGCATTTAAAGTAGTTTTTATTTTTTCTTCATCAACTATACTAACCCAACCAACACCTAAATTTAAAGCCCTAGCACCAAGCCAAAGATTTTGAATAGCACAAACCACACTATATTCACCCATTTTATCCATTGAAGTTTTTCCTAATATTGGTTGTTTTGAACTTTTATAAAATATAGCTAAATTAATTGGTGATTCTTTTATTCCTTCAAGTTTTAATTTTTCATATATATTATCTTTTTTATTTTTAAATAATTTTTTACT
>JADGEE010000105.1 GCA_016744535.1 Campylobacteraceae bacterium | reverse complement strand
TTTTTACTCTAGTCCGATTGATAAATTTAATAAAATATATGTAAATAATAAAGTAGCTTTTTTAGGAGAAGTTAGAGAGAGTTTTTTTAATGTTAAAAAAAATGAGACTTTAACTCTAAAATCTTCAAATCCTCTTTATATAAGAATCTTAAAAGAGAGTGAATATTTAATTGATTCTAATGATAAATTTAAAAGAGTGAAATTTAAAAAACCAAATTATTTAAAAATTTTAAAAGATAATAAAATTAAAGATAATGCATTAAAGGCTTTTTGGGCTTTAGAGAGTGAGTATAAAAATTATCCATTTGATGAAATTATAAATAAAATGAAACAGATATTAAATAGATTTACTTTTCATAAAAATTTATATCCCTCAAAAGTAGAAGTTAAAGAGGTTAATAAGTTTGAATTTTTATCAAAATTTTTATCAGATGAGAAACAAAATATATTTTTAAATGATGAATTATTAAAAAATTATATTATTCCTAAAGCTATTTTTTTTACTCCAAATTTAAATTATATTATTCCAAAGAGAAGTTATGATTCATTTTTAAGAGTGATTGTTAACTATAAAGAGTTAAATAAAAGTTTAAAAATTAAATTAAATGATAGAGTATTTAATTTAAAATTAGAAGATAACAACTTTTCAAAAAAGTTTATAAATTATTCTATTGAGCGTTTTAGTGAAAATTTTACAATTATAAAACTATTTTTACCAAAAGAGATAGAGCAAATTGAAGTAAAAGGGGATAAAGATTTAAAAGTTGCACTGCAATATGTGGTTAGTAATGATTTTAAATTTTTAAATTATGATGAACTTAAAAATTATATAAATCAAAAAGAGAAAAATAACCACTTTTATCCACTTAAAAGCTATTTAAAACGAAAATATGAAAAGTTTTTTGAAGATGAATTAAAAGAGTCTTTTAACTATAAAAAAATTGATAAAAATTATAAGATATTTATAAAAAAAGCAAAATTTTATGAAGATAAAAATAGATTTTTAGCACTAGAGTTCTATACAAAAGCTTCAAAATATAAAGATAAAAATTTTAAAACTGATTTTAAAAGATTTAAGATTTTAAGAGATTTAAAAGAGTATCTTTTAGCAAAAAAAATTTTAAAAAGAATTTTATTTAATTCAAACAATAGCATAATTTTAGCTAAAGCAATTAATTACTATTTAGAACTTTTTGAAAATGAGATAGAATTTTTTTCAGCCCTAAGTTATAAAACAAAAGATGTATTTTATCTACAAGCCCTAAGAGATTATTTTTATAAAAATAGTAGTAAAAAACTATACGAATTAAATTCAAATCTATTAAATAAAAACACTAAAGAGTTAATAAATAATGAAAATTTGAATATTTTAAAAAATTTTAACTCTTTTATGACTATTTACTCAATTGATAGTGAAAAATACTCTACTTATGTTAGAGGTAATAAATTAAAGTTAAAAGTGCCAAAAAATACCAATTTAAAAATAGAGATAAGATTCCTTCACAATAATATAGAAAATATAAATAGTAGTATAAATATTAAAAGTGATAAAGAGAGTTTAACATATCCAATAAGTAGCAAAATAACAGAAAATTTAAAAACAATTGGTGAAAATATCTTAATTGGTACAAATAATAAAATAGAATATTTTGCTAAAAGTGAAGAGATAGAAATTAAAAGTGATTATGAATTTATTGCAAAAGTTTCAATTGATAATAATTTAAAAGAGCTAAAAAAGAGTAAATTAATAACACTCTTAAATCAATTTGAAAAAACTAAAGATAAAAAAATTGCATTAAAATTAATATATCTATATTTAAATTCAAATGAAAAGTTTAAATATATTTCAAAAATTAATAAAAGTTGGGAAAATTTTGAAAATATAGAAAACTCAAATGGAATAGAGTATAAATTAATAGATAGTTGGAGTCCAATAAGTCCATATCTGCAAGTTAGAAAAGCTTTAATATCTAAAAGAGTTAAAAATATACTATATAGTGATAAAAAAATAAATTTTATAATAGATAATTTAAAAGATAAAAAAGTTGAATTTAAAATTGAAAAATTAAGAGTTGATTTGATTAAAGATAGCAATTTAACCTATTGCTATGAAGTTGATAAAAAAGTAAATTGTAATATCTTAAAAGATATAGATAAGTTAAAATTGGAATTAAAAAAAGGTGAGAATTTAATTAAATTTTGGATAGATAATCCACAAACAAATCAATTTATCTCAATAGATTTAAAGAAAAAATATTTTGAAAAGAATGCAAAATTACATTTTTATGTGGCTACTAAAAGTGAACCTGTTACATTTTATTCAAATGGAATTAATCTATTTAGAATCTATAAAGAGGAGAATAAAAAAGTAGAAATAGATTATATTCTCACAAAAGATGGAGTAAATGAAGTAGTTATAAAGCCTAAAAATAAAAAGGCTTTAGTAAAAATTTCAAAATTAAATATCATAGATAGAGAGAGTGAATTTCTGATTACTTCACTAAAAAGTGATAATTTAGCCTTAAATTTATATCCAAAAATCAATAAAAATTTTAAAGAGAGTAATTTTAAAAACTCTCGAAATGATACGGTAACTATAAGAATCTCTTTTATAAAAGAGATTGATGAAGAGGAAGATAGTTTAATTGATAATGAGCATTATGAGTTAAGTATTTTTCATAGGTTATATAATAAAAATTTAGATAGCTACTTTAAAAGTCAAATTTTTTATAGAGATAATAAACTCTTTGGATTTAGAGAAAAGTTTTTACATAGAATTTCAAATTATCCCTTAAGTTTTACAATAGATTTTTCACTACTTGCACAGAAATTAAACTCTCAAATAGAAAATATCTCAACTTTAAAAACTTCACTTACTTATTTTAAAAAATTAAATACAAAAACAACAAACTCACTAACTGGTTCTATTTTTGGGAAATATTTAAGTCAAAACTATTTTATGGAAGATAAAGACATAGATATAGATAGCGATATTTTTAGTGAATATAAATTAAATCATAAATATGGAATTAACTTAAGTGATACTATTAAATATAGACCATATTTAGATACTCTAATATTTACTAGAGGTAAATTAAGTTCAAATGAAAATTTTAGTTTAGATAACTACTCTTTTAAATTTGGAGTAAAACAGTTAATTAATAATTTTGAATTAAATTTAGATTACACATATTTAGAGTATTTAAAAGATAGAGATAGAAACTCTAATATTTCAAGAGAGTATTTAAAATTTGCAATTTTATTTGATTGGTGGAGTGAGTATCTGAATAGATTAAATTTAAGAGTCGATTTTAAACAAGAGTTAAATAGTGGTGAATTTTTCGGAAGCTTTTTTATAGAGTATAATTTTAGCGAAGGTAGAGGATTTAGAGATTTTATCGGTTATGAGAGGGAGTTTATGGATTTTGAGTAGAAAACTTTAATAAGCATTCTATGTACTATTTGCATCTTTATTGTCTATTTTTGATAAATTTTTAATTGCCTTTTCATCAATTTCAACTATCATTTAAAATTTTTCTCACTTCATCTAATGAGTATCTTTTATTATTTTCATTTTTAATTTTTTCAATCTCTTTATATTCATTATCATTTTTATCTAATAGTTCTATATCATTTTTAAAAGAATCAATAAACTCTTTTAACCTATTCATCATATTGTCATTTTTTATATTTAATACTACCTGCATATTTAACCTTTATAAAACTGCAACTATTATTATACCAAAACGATTTAATTAATTTTTAACATAAATGTTTTTTTTGATATTTCAAAATATTTTTTAATCTTTTTGTGATAAAATTATCCTTTAGGAAAATTTTAAAGGATAATAGAAATGAATAATATACTAACTTTTGAAGATGTTTTAAAACAAACAGATTCCAATAAAAGGTTTTTGTTACTGGGTAATGGATTCAGTATAGCTTATGATAGTAATAGATTCTCTTTTACAAGTTTACTAAAAAGTGCTATTGAAAAAAATATAATTGAAGAAAATTCACCTATTCATAAAATGTTTGATAGATTGAAAACAGCAGATTTTGAATACATTATGAGATTACTTGAAGATACAAATAAAATAATAAATTGTTATTTAGAAAATGAAAATTTAGAAATTCAAAATAGATTAAAATCAGATTCTGAAAATTTAAAAGAATATTTGGTTGATATGATTACAAATAACCATCCTGATAAAATAACAGAAGTTGAAGATAATAGATTTATTAATACTATGAATTTTATTGAAAAGTTTGAAAAAATATATACTTTAAATTATGATTTACTTTTATATTGGAGTCTAATTAAACTTAATGAAATTAAACAAACAGATGTTTTTAGAGATGGATTTGGAAAAAGCAAAGAGGATTCAAGTGAAATAGTTTATAAAAATAAAGCAGATAACAATCGTCAAAATCTATTTTACTTACATGGAGCATTACATTTATATGATAAAGGAACAGATTTTTTAAAAATTACATATCAACCTAATAAGCCTTTAAGAGAACAAATTTTAAATAAACTAAATAAAAATACTTATCCCATTTTTATTTCAGAAGGTACAGCAGAAAATAAAAAACAAAAAATAATTCATAACGCTTATTTAAATTCAGCATATAAAAGTTTACAAACAATACGCTCTGTTAATAGTAGCTTGGTTTTATTTGGTACAATGTTAAAAAGTAACGATGAACATATTAAAACAGCAATATTGGATAATGGAGTAAAGAAACTTTATATTGGAATAAATCCAAAAAAAATTGATAAACACGAAATGTATATTATAACGAGTGAATTTAATTCAAAAGAAAAAAAAGTATTTTTTTATGATTATAAAACAGTTAATTTATGGTAATAAATAACAAACCCATAAAAGAAATTTTAATGTTAAACCAAATTCTACAAACTGATATTCACGAAGTATTTAAACGATTAGATAAAAAGCTAATTGATGAGATTCTAACTAAATATAAAACTTATTTAAATTCACTTCAAAATGTAAAACTCCCATCAACAAAAGAGGAACACTCAAAATTTTTAGTAAATTACTTAGTTGATATGATAGAAGATATTTTAATAGAGATAAAAGATTTAAATTCAAATTTTACAAAATTTAGAAGAGAATACTCTAGGAGTACTTTAAAAAGAGAGAAAGATAAAATTTTAATTGAATATGCAAAAATATTTGGAAGTAAGGATTTAGATGGAGATAAAAAGGCAATAGATAGATATTTTGATGATATGGCACTAAGTGATAGATATAAAAAACAAGTGGCAAAAAGAGAAAAAAAAATTGTTTTTTTGCTTGGAAGAATTGGTGTTATTTCTAATATACTCCTTACAAAAAATTTAAGTACAATTGAATATAAAAGTATTTTTAAAAGCTTAAATATTGAAAAAGTAGTTATTCTACTTTTAAGTTATAGTGGCGATAAGAGAGTTTTAATATCCTCTTTTAAGTGCTTAAATGATGCTTTTCGTGATATGCCTAAAGGTTTAAATGATAATATCACAAGAGATAATATTTTAAAATTTATCTATCGTGCTTCACTTGATTCTCGCCAAAATATTTGGGTGCAGTGTGAATCTTTGAGCTTACTCTCATATCTTTCGCTTAGTTCTTTTCAAATTGTACTTAAAAAGAGGCTTTCTAATCCAAAAGATGGTGATGATATTTTTCTAAGGGCTAGGGCAATAGCATTAATGGGAAAACATTTGAACATTTTACCTAAATTAAATAATTTAATAGAGACTATTTTAAGAGATGAAAGCCCTTTTGTACGACAAGCTTTAGTTAAAATTTTAAAAAATTTAAGTGAGAAAGATTTAATAAAATATTTAAAAGAGTTAATAATCAAAGACAAGACAAAAGAGGTTCGAGCATTAGCACTACTTGAAGTAATAAAACTATTAAATAGAGAAAAAATTACTTTAGAGTTAAAAGAGCTTTTAAAAGAATCACTTAAAAATGAAGAGAATGAGTTTGTTTTAAAAGTTGCATTAAAAACTATAATTGATGGATATTTAAATTTAAAAAAGGAGTTTATAGATAATTTTTATAGTGAATTTTTAAATGAGTTGAATTTTTTACATTCAAACTCCTCTTCACTTAAAATTAGACGAGAAACTTCTAAAATATTAGAAAAACTATTTGTATATCATAACTTTTATGAACTTTTTGATGAGTTATTAAAAATAACCCAAACATTAAAACCACAAAAAAAAATAAAATTAGATAAAAAATTTTCAAAATATAAAATAGAAGATATTGCAAGAGTAGTTTCAGTTATTGCACAAAATGATTTTAGTTATCAATTAATGCTCAAATGGAATAGAATTTATATTATAAAAGGTGAATTTTTTGATAGTAAAAGTTGGAGGATATTATATGAATTTTTAAATCCAGCACCTGATAAAAGAGAAGCTTTTAGCCATACAATAGGTAGAATTTATAAAGCTAATATATTAATTCCAAGTTCTATTATGTCTGAAGTTACAAAAACAAAAGTTCCTGATGAGCCATTTTTAATTGCAAATGAGGGAAATTATCGACCATATTTACCTCTACTTAGTCAAATTGATTCTTCTATATTTAAAAGAGAAATTAAAATTTTTAGTTTTGAGGGTATTACAAAAATTACTCCTCCTACAAATATATTTAAAAGATTTTATTCAAAATTTAAATTAATTCTTAACTTTAATAAGTACGCAAATTTAAGAAATCTAAATGATGATAGATATTTAAAAGAGATAAAAAAATTAAACTTTGAAGTTAAATTTAATTCGTACTTTAGCAAAGATGAGAGTGTAAATAAGTTTTTTCCAGTTACTATCCCTTTTATAGATAGTGAAACTTATACAAAAATATATAATTATTTTTTTTCTGTTTATGAAAATTCGCTATTTGATTTAACTCTATTTATAACTGCTTTAACTCTGATTTTTTTTGCTAGAAATTATTACTTAAGTCACTCTTTGAAAAAAGCAAGAAAAAGTATTCCTTTAGTTATTGGAGGTTGGGGGAGTAGAGGAAAATCAGGTACAGAGAGAATAAAAGCGGGGCTTTTTAACGCTCTTGGTTATAGTATGGTATCTAAGACTACAGGTTGTGAAGCTATGTTTTTATACTCTCACGACTTTGGTAAAACTAATGAAATGTTTCTATTTCGTCCCTATGATAAAGCTACAATTTGGGAGCAATATAATTTAGTAAAACTCTCAAAAGAGCTTGAAGTTGATGTATTTTTATGGGAATGTATGGGATTAACTCCTAGCTATATTGATATTTTACAAAAAAAGTGGATGGATGATGATATTGCAACTATTACAAACACATATCCTGACCACGAAGATTTACAAGGTCCAGCTGGAATTAATATACCTAAAGTTATGACAAATTTTATTCCTAAAAACTCATCTATTATCACAACTGAAGAGGAGATGACACCAATTCTAAGAGATGCCTCAAAAGAGTTTAAAACAGAATTTAAAAGTCTAGGTTGGCTTGATGCTGGGCTTATTACAGAGGATATTTTAAATAGGTTTCCTTATGAGGAACATCCATATAATATCGCTTTAGTTGTAGAAGTTGCAAAAAAACTTGGAATAAAAAGAGATTTTACACTAAAAGAGATGGCTGATAATGTAGTTGTAGACTTAGGTGTTTTAAAAGCTTTTCCGATTGCTTTAATTAATGATAGGCAAATTGAATTTATAAATGGAATGAGTGCAAATGAGAGGTTTGCTTGTTTGCAAAACTGGGAAAGAATGGGTTTTGATAAGCCTCAAGATGAGAATACAATGATAAGTGTAGTTATAAATAATAGAGCTGATAGAGTAGCTAGAAGCAAAGTGTTTGCAAATATTTTCGCAAAAGACATTAGTGCTGATTTATATTTTTTAATTGGTACTAACTTAAGTGGTTTTATGGGATATTTAAAAGAGGCTTATGATGAACACTCATACAATATAACTCTTTTTGATGGAGATAATCCAAAAGAGAGAGTTATTGAAATTGCAAAATTTTATAAAGTGAAAGATTATGATAAATTTTTAAATAGACTTGATTTAATAAGTGATAAAGATAAGTTAGATGTAGAGTTTAGAAAATTTATATTTAATTTAATAAAAAAGAGATTTATAATTATAAAAGATTCATATATTTTAGGTGATGATATTATTAAAATAATAGCTGATAACACTCCAAAAGGGTTTTTAAATAGAGTTATGGGAGTACAAAATATAAAAGGAGCTGGGCTTGATTTTGTATATAAATGGCTTGATTGGGAGAGAATTTATAACTCTAGCTTGAAACTTCAAAATAGAGAAAAGAGAGTGACACTTGAGGGATTAAAAGATTTAGCCTCTTTTAAAGAGTTTACACTTCTATCAAGAGATTATTTAAAAGAGATTATAAAAGAGGTTAAAAGTAGCAAAATAGCACAGAGTGAATTTTTTCAAAACGAACTTGAAACTATTTTAATAAATTTAAATAAAAAGAGAGAAGTTAAAAGCGGTTCAAAAGATAGAAATAAATTTACTAAAAAACTATTTGAAATGGTTGAACTTTTTTTAGATGCAAAAGATGCAGTTAAGAGACGAAAAAAAGTAGATAGTATATATCAAGATTTAATAGATGAGAGAATTAGTTATAATAGAGCAATTGAGGAGCTTAAAAAGATAAATAAGAGGCAAAAAGGTGGATGGATTGAATTTTAAAATATCTATTTTTTATCTCACTACACGCCTATAAATTTTATTTATGTGAAAAATGTAATAACTTTAGAAAAAGAACTTAAAAATTATTTTAATTATAATTGGGAAAGAGTTAGGTTTTTGAGTCAATTTACGCTTGCATTAATT
>JADGEE010000014.1:8147-43950 GCA_016744535.1 Campylobacteraceae bacterium | reverse complement strand
ACTCAATATTATTTATAATAAAATAAGTTTTATATCAAGAATGGTTATGTATATGAATTATGAAAGTTATACTTTTAATTCATATGATATATGGGTATTTGGAACCATACTTGGTGAGTTACAAAGTGTCAAATGGAGAATTTATATGTACAGTTACAAATGCAAAGAAGAGAAGAAGTTAAATTAAAATTAATGTTATATTTATTTTATTTAGGTACTTAATTCTTCTTTGCAAATGCTTTTTTACTAACTCTAAGAATTTCTTTAATTACAAATCTAGTAAACAAGACTACTAAATAAATTAGTGCTACATAAATTAGTGTATGTCCAAACTTTTGTGGCTCTTCTAATGCTTTAAAAAAATTATCAATTAACTTTTCACCGTGCATAAGTGGTGCAGTAATAATTAAAATAGCAAAATAAATCAGTATCTCTTTTTTCATTTTTTTTAAATCCTTTATATTTTAATTTTTATGGACAAGAGATTAAAAAGTTCCAATCAACTTGCCCACTTCTTTCACAATCTCCACTAACTTCTACACTAAAGTAATCATCTTCCCCATTAAAGCTTATATTAGCAGGGCTTCTTTTGTTATTGTCATTTAATTCACTTCCATCTAACTTTACACAACCACTCTCATATATTAAAGAATTTTCATAATATATTAATACTCTATCTTTTGAATTAAACATATTATAAGTTAATTGAGTTGTACCTGCATTTGTATTTAAACCTATTTTAAAACTCTCATTATATGCACCACTAGATACAATATTTTCATTACAATTTTTAAAATTATCTCTAGTTGTACTCTCATAAGTTGGTGTTGTAGTTACGGTTGTTGTTACACTTGTAGTAATGGTTATTGTATTTGAGCCATCAGTAGTAGTTAATATACTCACATCTTGATTTGGTGTTGATGTTGTATCAGTTACTGTTATATTCTCTGTGGTTGTACTTTCATTTGTTGTTATCGTAGATTCAGTTGTTAGGGTTGGTGTGGGAAATGGTAAATCTTGTGTAGTAAGTGTTGGTTCAGGTGGTGTAACACTTTTTTGTATTTGAGTTGGGAGCGTTGCAGTTGGATATGAAGTTAATAGTTTATTGCTATCAATACTTTTATTAGTAGTTGCTGTAACTGATGTGGTTGGCTCAACTAAAGGTGTATCAAGAGTAGTGCTTAACTCATAATCACTTGTATCATTAGGTATTAACGAGCTATTAGGAACTAAATCACTTGATGGGGCTGATGGAATCTCATCTTCGGTTGCGACTTCAATATTTGATGGTACTCCTTCAACTGTGGGGAGTTCTGTATTGGTATTTACAGTTGGAGCAATAATTGGTGCTTCTAAATTTGCACTTAAATCATAAGAGTTTGTATCTATTCCAGTAGGTGTTAATTCTGAAGTTGTAGTTTTTTTACTACCTGAACTTAAAGCCATAATTCCAGCTAAAACTCCACCTCCAATTAACATATTTTTTGTAGTAAAAAGAGACTCTTCAATTCCTCTATCTATTCCAGATTCACTTATCTCTCCACCATAAGAAGAGTTAGGAATCTCATCTAATTTTTTAATTCCAGCATTTTTCATATCTACAATTTTTGCTACAACTCCATATTTTTTTCTATCTTTAACTGGAGTAATTTTGAAATCATCATCAAAACCTATAATATCTTTTGGAGTTAAAAAAAGTTCTGATTTAACCTCTATTGGAGATTTATCAAAACTTTGCCATTTTGGCAATTCTATCATATCTCTTTTGCTAACTGTAAAAATTTTGGTTTTAAAAACCTCGCCCTTATTATTTTGAAATAGAATTATGTAATTAAATGTTTTTGTCTCTTTGTCACTCATAGGTAATATTGCTCTACATTTTTGGGCTTTACAACTCATTTTTACAAAAGGATACATTTTAGAATCTATTGATTTAAAATATACTCTAGCTTCAGCTAAACCTATCTCATCTTCAATATCAGCACTTATTACAACTCTACTATTTGGCACAAAATACTCTATTGCTTCAAATTTTATCTCTGTTGCCATTATGGTGGAAAATAAAATAAAGCTAGTTAATATAATTTTTGAGAGATTCATAATTCATCCTTACCAATTTTTTTCTATCCAAAATCCACTATTTTCCTCAATACTATTTGGATCTAATCCCCAAGTATCATCACTTTGATATACCCATACTGAATTTAAGTTATATCGCTCTTTTATATTTTCATAAATAGGAAAACTAGTTCCTATTAAACGCCATCCATTTGATACATTAGAGATTACTTTTGAAATATCAGGCTTAGAGTAGATATAACTATTTGGAGTATAGTTTAAATAATCCATATCTAAATCTAAAGTCTCATCTAATTCAAATTTTAATAGTGAAGCAATTGTTGGTTGGTGAAGTCTATCTGTTGTATATACATTATTTATAACAACTCTACCACTATCAAAAACACATCCAAGGTCAGTTAATAGTTGGTCAACTAACATTATACTTTGAGTTTTACTACTCTCTATATTAGTAGCTGGTTCACACACGACATTATTTTTATCATATACGGTAAAATTTATAGCTTTTCTTTTAGAGTTTTCATAAGTGCTATTGCCAATAAATGAGAGTATCAAAGCTTGTTCTTTTCCAAAATTATCAAATCTAAAAGAGGTCTGATTATCTGTTATTTGAGAATAAAAAGTAGATTGATAATCATATCCTAAAAAGTGTTCTATATAAGCACTAAATCCATCAAGTCTTATATAAGATGGAACTGTATCAACAGATACTATATTATTATAAATTTGTAAGTTTGTAGTACTTTTTACCTTATTTGTTAAAGATTTAATTTGTAGTTTCCCAGATATTTTATTATTTCCAATTTTTCTCATCTTTTTCCCAGCTAATAGACCATATTTATCGACATCATCTGGAATAATATCATTAAATTGATAGTTAGCTTCACTTAGATATAGATATAAATTATTTACACTATTTTTTAAAACTACACTTACTTCAGCAGGTTCGTTGCTAGTGTCTTCATTTAAATCAATTTCTAAAATAGGATAAAGTGTAATGTATCCATTAGTGAAACCATTCATAAAATAATTAAAATAGTTATTTACTTCACTATAATACTCATCAGCATAAATTTTAACACTCTCATCAACCTCTAATTTAAATTTTTTATTTACTTCTTGAACTTTAATACTTTTACCATAATAGTTTGGCGGTAAAAATATATAAAAATTTACAACACTCTTATCTTCATTATTAAAGTTTACAACTTCTTTATTAGTTACTGAAACTTTATATAAAAAGATAGAATCTGTATCTTTGTTATTTAAATATATTTCACTCTCATAATTGTTCTGTTTTGCCACCACATATGGGGCTATTAATAGACTACCACCAAATAAATTACTATTTGCTACCAAATTTATACTAAATATAGTAGATAAAGAGAGAATTGTTAAAGCTTTTTTAATCATTTAAATTACTCCTATTTAAAGTAATTATACTATAAATTTAAGGGAATGAAAACAATAATTGCAACTTAAACAGGTTCTTACTTAAAAAATTCACAAATATAAACTTTTAAAACTTTTAAAACTTTGGATAATTTTAATTAAAAAGGAGGGGGACAAAGTCCCCAAAATGGTTGATTTAACACTCACAGCAATTATATCGTAACAGATAATTAAATTCAAGGAATATTAAATACTACTTAAAAAATTCACAAATATCAACTTCTAAAGCCTTTGAAATTTTATAAATATGTTCTAAATTAAAATGTTTATTTTTTTTACAATTTTCTGCATTTGTGTAAAATGTAACAGAGTTAAAACCAATAGTTAAAGCCAAATCAAGTTGAGTTCTATTTTTTTCTTTTCTAATTTTTTTTATATTTTGTGAAATTTTTTTATGGAAAATTTCAACTTCTTCTTTCTCTATATTTGAAAATTCATTCAAAATTTATCCTATGGGTTAATTTAAGGTTAAATTTTAATTAGTTAAAATAGTTTTCTCTATAACCTATGGGTTATATTTAAGGGGGGGGGTAATCTTAAAAACACTAAAATACAATGCTTAAATAAATGATAATAAAAGGAGAAAAAAAGATGAAAAAAGTTTTACTTTCGGTTTTGGCTTGTGGGTATTTAATCGCAGGAATTAATGACGGTTTAGTCGCTCATTATGAATTTGAGGGAAATGCAAATGATAGTAGTGGAAATGGTAATAATGGAACTGAATATGGTGGAGTTGAGTATGTAGATGGAGTTATGGGAAAAGCTGTTAAACTTGATGAAAATACTTACATAGATGCTGATGCTATTTTAAATAAAGATACATCTTTTAGTCTTTCAGTATGGGCTAATATATCTGAAGATATAAATGAGAAAAGTAAACATACAATTGTATTTGAAAGAGATAGCAAAGGTCATGACCTTTGTGGAAATTATTCATCAGGCAATTATGGCTTAACAATTTATGAAGGTAAATTTGCATTTGAAACTTCTACATATGAAAATAATATTTGTTCTCAAACAAGAACTTTTATAGAAGAAAATATTTTAAAAGATAAGTTCTATTTTATAACTTCAATTTATGATAAAGTTACAAAAACGCAAAAAATATATATAAATGGCAATTTAATGGTTACTGATAATGTTGGCGATAGCTTAAGAACTTACAACGGAGCTACTTTTAGAATAGGTAGAAATACAACTGCTTACCCTTGGTTAGGTTTAATAGACGACCTACGAATCTACGACCGAGCCTTAAGCGAAGATGAAATAAAAGAACTTTATTATTTAAAAAATTGTGAATGTAATACTCAAACTGATACAACTTGCGACTCTTCAAAAATTTATACTCAAAGTGAATTAGATGAAGCCGTATTAAATGCAAAAAATGGAATGTTTGCACAATCAGATTTAGATGAAAAATATCAAGAGGGAAAAGATTATTGTAAAAGTAATCCTGAAATTTGTGGGATTCCAACGACTTCAACTACTCCAACCGACACAACTTCAAATATAGACTCTAAAAATGTAAAAATGGAGTTAAGAGCTGGTTGGAACTTAGTCTCTATTCCTGGTTATACTCCTTATGCTATTGATAAACTTTTTGCACCTGAAGAGGAGATGGCTATTGTTTCAAATATAAAAAGTGTATTTGCTTTTGATGTTGAACAAGGTGGATGGCTTAGTTATGTACCAGGAAATAGAGATAATAGTTTAATGAATTTATACCCAGGTCAAGGCTTTTGGGTAAATAATAAATATAATATGAGTTATGAATTTAATGGTGAAGTTCAAACAGAGAATTTAACTTATAAAGGTGATGGTTTAGGTAGCGTTGAAGTTCCTCCAGGGGTTGGAAATTAAATTATAATAAAAACAAGGAAATTTTATGAAAAAAATATTATTTAGTACGATGATTTTAAGTTCACTTTTATTAGTTGCAAGTGATGATTTTCCTCCACAGATACCAACTTCAGGTGCAACTCAAACAGAAGGGACAACTGATGATGGAGTTTCTAAAACTTCAATTGTAAAAATAGGTATAAGAGTTGGTTGGAATTTAGTTGGTTTACCTGGATATAGTGCATATACGGTAGAGGATTTATTTGCACCACAAACAGTAGAGGGAATGGCAATAGTTTCAGGAATTGAGAGCGTATTTGCTTTTGATGTTGAGGCTGGAAGTTGGAAAACTTATGTACCTGGAAATAGAGATAATTCACTTACAAAATTGACACCAGGTCAAGGCTTTTGGATAAAAGCAAAATATAATGGTGGTTATGGATTTAATTCAGGCGTATCAATAAGTGGCAAAGAGAGTGCTGAATTTACTGATGGCTCAAACATTGGAACTCTACCTCCTATCTTTTTTGGAAGTAGATAAAATAAAGTTTAGTGGTTTTTTAAATCAATAAACTTTCACTCTTTCATTATTATCTTATTATTAAATTTTAAATATTTTATTTTTTTCACTTCTTCATTTAATGGTATGCAAATTAAAAACTTCGGTTTATTTCATTGAATTTTAATATTTAAGTCTAAGTTAAGCTTATAAATAATCATTTATTATATATTTAAAATAATTATACAATAAATTTAAGCGAATGAAAACAATAAAAAAAATATACTATAAAAATAAGTTAATCATCAATAAATAGGGGCATTAAAAGTGAAAGAGTTAAATTCTAGTTTAATTGATAAATCAATAACAGAAAGGAAATCTTTTATAAATTCAGTAAATTTAAATAGAAGATTATCTAACAAAATGTTAATAAAAGCACCAAACTTATCTATGGTATCAAAATTTAAAAATTTAAAAAACAAGAAGAGTTCAATGCAAAATTCATTAAAAGATAGAGCTAATGAGATAGCTTTATTATCTAAAGATGTGAGTGAAAAATATCAGATAAAAGAGCAAGATGTATATGATAAAGTATATTTAAAAGTTAGAAAACTATTTTTGGAGGCACTATAATGTTACCTACAGAGGGAATGTTAAGAACAAATTTTTTAAATGGAATGAAGTTTAATCCAGAACAAATTAGATTGAACGATAGGTTTTATGATGAGAGGAATTCAATTTTATCAATTGGAGGAGTTGGAAGTGGAATACTAGCTGGTTTTATGGACTCTTTAATGCCTGAAATAGAGGGTGATTTACTTATTATAAAGAGTGGGTCAGCTATTGATAGAGATGGGAATTTAATTTTTGTAGATAAAGCTTCAAGTCCAATTTTAGATGGATTAAGCAATAGAGAACTTGAAGATAAAAAAACTCTATATATCTATATAAAATATGATGAAAAACTTGAAGATTTAAGAGATTCAAGAGATGATAGTGGATTGAAATTACACTATAAAAAAGTTAGTAGTTATAAAATTATACTTAGAGATAAAGATTATACAGATAAAACTTTAATTGAAATAGGTAGAGTCTTTATTGACCAGAGTAAAGGTGAAGAGATTACAATGCCAATAAATCCATTTGAGCCAAAAGAGAATGAGATTGATATTCGCTTTGCACCAAAAATAATATCTGCAAACTCTGTCTTAGATTATGATGAGAAACTTTTGATTTCAAATATTATTAGAAAATATGCAAACTTTTTAAATGAAATTAGTTTTAGAAAAAAGTTATTTAGTGCATCAACGACTGCCTCTCTTGCTTATAAAATACTCTCTGATATTAGAACTTTTGATATAGGAACTTGGCAACTCTACGATATGTTTTATGATTTACTAGATATTACTCTTAAAATTCAAGATGAAGAGCCTAAAGTTGTAAATAGTGCTTTTGGAAAAAATATCACAAGACTACAAGATATTTTTAGCTTTAAAGAGAGTTATAAAGTAGATTACTATACACCATATGTAAATACAGAAGATTCATTCTTTTATAAAGTTCTTTTACACTTTAGTAATGCTACCGTTTTTGATGGAGATTGGGAAAATATCTTTGGTAGTGAAGAATCCAAAGAGAAAAAGAAGCAAAAAGAGTATGTTATTATAGGAACTTCTGATGAGTGTGATATTGTTGTAGATGGTGAAGATATAGTTGAGCAACACGCAAGATTATGGTTTTATAAGGGTGGATTTTTAATTGAAGATTTAATGAGTAGTAGTGGAATTTATATAAATTCAGAAAGGCTTGAAATTGGAGTTAAAAAATTTGTTACTCCAAGAGATTATGTAGTTTTAGGAAAAGTAGGAACACTGCTTAATTTAAATGACCCAATAATTCAAGAGTTAAGAGAGTAAAGGAAAAATAGATGTATGCTAAGGAGCAATTTGAAGTTGTAAAGGTAACAGAGGGAGTATCTAAAAATAAGAGTGGTAGAATTTTAATAGAAACCTCAATAAATAGATTAATTTATAGAAGTGAAATATTATTAAATGGACGACTTATTGATGCAAAAGAGGTTGATTGTAAAGATTTATCAGAATTAGATGATGGAAGTTTAATTTTTGAAGAGAGATATTTAAGTAGCCATAAAAATTTTGAAGACATATATTTAGCTAAAAAAAGCTTCAAGAGAGTCTTAAATGATGAGGGTCAATATATTGATGCTGACGGAGAGTGTGTAGTAAATACTTATTTAGCTGATGATATTATAAAAACAGAAGTACTATTAGATGGTGTTGAAATTGATTCAAGTCAATTTAGTGTAGAGAAAAAAGTTTTAAATGATGAGAATACTCTAAAAGCTAAATATACCTCATCTCATAAAGATTTTGTAACTAAATATATAAAAGTTTTAAAATTTCCAGCAAATACATTTTTAAATCCACTTCTTAAAAAATTGCCTCTCTATAAAAAAAATCCGCTCTATGCTTTTTACTTCTTTTTAGCTATTGTAGTTTTTGTTTTATGGATAATTTCAATAATAGTTTGTGGAAAAGCTATGAAAAAAATTGTTAGTAAAGTTGCAGGAAAAGAGGCTGGACTTGTTTTTAAAGATTTACAAAAGAGTATGTGTTTAAAATCTATGATGGGTGAAGATGGAGAGTCTGGAATAGGTGCTGATGGTATTTCCAAAAATGATTGTAATAAAAGTTTAATTCATAGAGGTGAATTTCAGATAATGCCAGAGAGTGTATTATTTAAAAATACTTTAGAAATTAGACCAATTTATATTAAAAATAATTTAACAAATGATTTAATTATAAGAGTTACTAAAAGAGAAATCTTAGGTATAAATGACCCAACTATTACAGGTGATATGATAGTTAATATTATCTCTCCTACAACAATTTATGTTAAACCAAATGAGATTAGTTCATTTGAATTTAAACTTGAAGATAGTTTTTTTAGAGCAAACATATTGCCTAGTGGAGAGTATAGTGGAAATTTAGTCTTTGAAATACTTGGTTTAAAAAATAATCAAACAGAGATAATGAGCATTCCATTTAAATTTAATATTGTCTCAACAGAGGAAGAGTAATGAGAGTTTTTTTTTTAATTTTAACTCTCTTTATAAATCTTTTAGCAAATGAGTTGAGTGGTTTAAGTGAAAAGTTATTAATTAATAACTTTTATACAGTTAATAAAAATATGAGTGATTATAATTTAAAATTAAAAGTAATGACAAGTGAAAATTCTCTTAATACGCTAACTAAATTTCAAAATAATTTAATTGATATTGCAATTATTAGAGGAGATATTCTAGGAATTAAAAATTCGGGATTACATAATTTTGAGCTTTTTAGTGATTATGGAATAATCGCACAAGTAGATAGCTCTTATCTATTCTTAATATCAAAAAAAGATATTAACTCTATTTATGATTTAAGAGCTAAAAATGTCTCTATTGGAAATATATCAAATATTTCACAAATATACTTAAAAGATATTGCAAAAAATGCAGGAGTTTTGCTTGATATTAACTTTAAAACTTTAAGTAAAAGAGATTCAATAAAAGCGTTAAAAAATGATCAAGTAGATGCAATTTTTATTTTTGCTCCAAAAAGATATATGAATTTAGCTAAAAAAAATGGATTAAAAGTAATATCTTTACCAAAAGATTTTTTTAAATATTTAACTATCACAAAAGGAGTAAAAGTTGATAAATTAAAGTTTAATAAAAAATCAATTTCAACTCTATCTATCCCAAATTTTGTAATTGCTCACCCTTTTATTAATCCTGAAGATTTAGAGGCATTAGTTTATGGTTTTAAGAGTAGTAAAAACCTTCAAAGAATAGACAGTTTTTATGGAAAAATACACGATGGTTTTTTTGATGCTCTCTTAAACTCAAAGTTAAAAAAAGCAAAACAGAAAATTCAAAAAGCTAAACGGGATGCGATAGAATTTAAATTTGTAGACAGAGTAAAATATCAAAATGAGACTAGATTTTTATACTCTATTAGAGATAATTCTGAATTTGATATAAATGTCACATTTGATTATTTTAAAACTAAAGATTTTGATAAATCGCCGATAAAACCTAGACATCTCTTAAAAATTCTTCCAGATAAAGTTATATTAAAATCAAATTCAGAGAGAGTTATATCTATCTCTTACTCAAATCCATTTAATACAAGAGTAGATGCAAAAGTCAATTTAGTTTTTATAAATGAATCAGACAAAGAGAATAAAATTGAAATTCCTCTGATTATAGGAGATAATTTATGAAGAAAATTATAAGTTTTTTAGGAACTATTTTTATATTAACTTTTTTTATCTCTTGTACAACAAAAGAAGTTTGTAAACAGCCTATTATGGCTGAACTTGGTGTGATGAATATGAGTCTTATTAAAGGTGGAGAGTTTTTAATGGGAGATTATAATGATAGTTTTGGAGATAAAACACCTAGAGAAATATATGTAAGCACTTTTTATATGGATAGATTTGAAGTTAGTAATGGGCTTTATCGTGCTTATTTAGAAGAGAGATGTGATATTAGAAAACCAAAATATATTAATGACCCAATTTTAGGAGCTGATAATTTACCTGTTGTAGATGTAACCTATTTTGAAGCTAAAGAGTTTTGTACTCATTATAATAAAAGACTTCCAACTGAAGCAGAGTGGGAATATGCAGCGAGAGGTAGTTTAACTCTAAAAAAATTTCCTTGGGGAGATGATGAAAACACAAGTTTAATGAATTTTAGAGATTCCAAAATACTCTGGTCGATGCCAATTCAAAGTTTTATGCCAAATAGTTATATGCTCTATGATATGAGTGGAAATGTTAGAGAGTGGGTAGAGGATACTTATGAAAAAGATTTTTATCAAAGGGCTTGTACAAAAAGTCCATTTAATTTAAAAATGACTATGGATATAGCTAGTATATACAAGAGTGATTGCTATCTTGACCCAGTTAATGTTGCCGAGCGAAAATATAAAGTAAATAGAGGTGGCTCTTGGGAGTATTCAGAGGGTTATCCTGCTACTGTATCTTTTAGATTTTTTGATAAGCCAGAAAACTCTTTTAGGGATTTAGGTTTTAGATGTGCTCACAATTTTAAAACAGAGATATGGGTAGTTAGAAAAGTCAAAGAGGGTGGAGAAAAAATTAATGAATTTATTCAAGAGTAGGATAATAAGTGAAAAAAATAACAAAAGCATTTGAAAATTTAAAACTTAGAAGTAAAATTCTAATTTTAATAATATTTATAAATATAGTTACAACTCTTTTTTATACATATTTTACTTATGATTTAAACAGAGATTATGCTATTAAGAGTATTGATGATAGATTAAAATCTGCTGTTTATGGTGCTCATAATTTTTTAACTAAAGGGTATCACGATAAAATTTTTCATAAAAGTTCTATTCAAGAAGATCTACATTTAGAAAATTTAAAAGAGTTGTCAGAGTTTTCAAAAAATATTAATATCGCTTATGTATACTCTATGATTAAAAGAGATGATAAAGTTCTTTTTACATCCTCTAGTTCTAATGATGAAGATATAGAAGCTGGTGAAATTGATGAATTTTTTGATGAGTATGTTGATGCCACAGATAAATTAAAAAATGTATTTGAGACAAAAGAGATTACTTTTGAAGAGAGTAGTGATGAGTATGGAAGTTTTAGGTCTGTTTTAATCCCTTTTACTAATAAATATGGGGAAGTCTATTTAATGGGTGCAGATATAGAGATGAGTTATATAAATGATGAATTAAAAGAAGTTATTATAAATTCAATTTTAATAGGTATAGTAATGTTTATTTTTGCAATAGTTATATCTATATTTTTAATTAATTTTATAGTCAAAAAAATTCCAATTATCGAAAGTGCTTTAATTGAGTTTTTTAAATATTTAAATAGAGAGATTCCAAAAGCAAATTTAATTGATATGAATTCAAATGATGAACTTGGAATTATGTCAAAAATTATTAATGAAAATATTGAGAAAATTAGAGAAGGAGTTGAAAAAGACAATAGATTAATTGATAATATAACTGAAATTTCTGAAAATATAGAGAAAGGTTCATTAAAAGATAGAATTAAATATAGTGCAAATAATCCATCATTAAATAGAACAAAAGATGTAATCAATAAAATGCTTGATAGTATGGAGTTAAGTTTTGAAAATATTTTAAATGTTATTAATGTTTATTCAAAACAAGATTATACACAGAATATTGAAAAAGGTGAATTTATTGATGAATTTGCAGAGTTAATTGATGGAATAAATAAATTAGGTAAAGATATTTCGAGTGTAATATTGAAAAATGCGTATGATTCTCTCTCTCTACAAAGAGATTCAAATTACTTAAAAGAGTTTATAGAGACAATCACTCTTTCAAATAATAATTTATTAACAGATATGGAAAAAGTATTTGAAATCGCAGAATTAATTAAAAAAAGTGGTAAAGATACCATTAAAAAAATAAAAATTTTAAATAATGAAAAAGAAGATATTAAACTTAGTATTAGTAATTTAAGCAGTATATATGAAAATATAACTCCATTTATAAGTAAAATAGAGTTTAATTCTGAATTTGAAAAGATAAAAATAAATACTTCCATAAAAGATATGCAAGAGACATTTTCTGACATAAACTTAACATTAAATAGATTGGAAAATTTAACTAAAGATGTATTAAGTGATGTTAAAAATCAATATGATGTTATTGAAGAGATTAACTCTTTAATGAAAATTTTATATAGTGTAACTACAAAAAATTCAGAAATGACAAAAGATACAAATTTAGTAGCAATAGAGTTGGCTAATGTTTCAAATAGAATCCGAGAAGATGTTATAAGTAAAAATTTTATTGGTAAAGATAATATTATGATTTTTCTTCAATATATTGATAGATAGAAAATTTAAGGAGGAAAAAAATGAATGAATATGCAATAGATAAAGGATTTTATAATATATTTGAAGGACTTAATGTTGATGAGAAAAAAATTAGAGATTTTTTACTTAATCTTCACGAACTGTTACAGAAAAAAGATGAAATTTCAGAGATAAAAATAAGAGAACAAAAAGAGATATTAAAAGCTGAATTGAAAAATGATTTGACAAAAGAGTTAGCTACGAAATCAGATTTTAATGAGATAAAAAAAGATATAGAAGTTATAAATTATAAATTTGAAGAGATAGATAGAAGATTTAAAGAGTTTGATAAGAGACTTGAAAAATTTGAAAATGAAGTAGATAAAAGATTTGAAAAACTTGAAAATAAAATAGATTATAAATTTGAACAAGTTGATAAAAAATTTGAAAAACTTAATGATAAGCTTGATAAGTTTTTATATATAGTTATGGGTTTTATGTTTTCTTTGGTTGGAGGAAGTCTATTTTTACTGTTTAGATTTGGAAATTTTAATTGATTAATAAAAAAATAGCAGAAGCAATCAAGAGCAATAATTTAGTGTTTTTTGTTGGGGCTGGTTTTTCAAATGATTTAAAATTTCCTGATTGGGAAAATTTAGTTATTAATATATTAAATAATTTAGATGATAAATATAAACCTCTTATTCAAACATTAAAAAATAAGATAATGAATGAAATTGAAGTTTTGGAAAAAATTAAAAGTGAAAAAGCAACAGTTTTTAATGTTTTAAAAGAAGAATTAAAAATAACAGAAATTAGAAAAACTAAACTTGAAAATCATAAAAAGCTTTGGAGTATTACAGATAAAATCATTACTACAAACTATGATAAAGCGTTAGATACTTTAATAGATAGTGAAATGGTTATTTCTTATGAAAATAAATTTGAAGTTGCAAATTTAGGTGAAAAGTATCTTTTTAAACTTCACGGCGATATTAATAACTCTGCTGATTGCGTATTGTTTGAAGATGAGTATAAAAATTTATACTCAAATGGTGAAAAAGCACCTATTTTTAAACTTAAAAATATAATTGATAGTAAAACGATAATTTTTATAGGTTTTAGTTTAAATGATGTATATGTTAATAACTATATTTTTAAATCAATGAAAAATATGTTTGGTGAATATAGAGATATTAAACATTTTATTTTAACTACAAATGATAATGATTTTTCAGAATATAATATAAAGAATATACTCTTGGATAGTTATAATGAAATTCCAAATTTTTTAGATGAATTGATAAAAATAAAAGAAGAGTCACAATCAAAAACAGAATCCATTCAAATTCAAGAAGATAAACCAATTAAAATTAAAAAACCTCAAAAAACTAAAATAGTTATTTTAATATCTACTCCAATTGACCAAAGCTTTGATTATAGTTTTGGTGAAATTACAAAATCTTTTAAAAAGTTTGATGTTGAGTTAGATTTGCTTCATCTCTCAATTGAAAATTTAAATGATTTAGAAAATTTTGATTATATTTTGATTTTTACTAAAAATTCAAAAAATAAAGCAGTTATAGAGAATGAAGATTTAAGCACAAAAATTATTGAATTAAATGAGTTAATAGAAGAGGTTTTTGATGATGGTAAAATTTATATTTTTATAGATAAAAAGATAGATTCTGAAATAAAACAAGTAGAGATAAGTAATAATATTAGAAGTTTTTTTCATAAAACTTTAAAATCAAATTTAAAAAAAGGCTTATATAGTCTAAATGAATATAAAACAAAATTACCTTATTTGATAAGTGAGCGAAACTTAACTAATTTTATTGGAAGAGAGCGAGAACTTAAAGATATACTTAAAATTACAAAAAACTTAAAAGCAGAAAACAAAATTTTAACAATAAAAGGTTCAGGTGGAATCGGCAAAACTACAATTATTAAAAAAGTAGCCCTAGAACTTTCTAAAAGAGGATATTTTGAAGATGGAATATATTTTATTGAGTGTGAACATTTAAGTGATTATAAAAGTTTTGAAGTTAAAATATCTCAAGCTTTTGAAATTGATAGTGTTACAAATTTAAGAGAGTATTTGAGTGAACACAACTTTCAAAAAGATTCACTTATAATTTTAGATAATTTTGAAACACTTTTATATTTAGATGAAACTAACGAAATTAAAGATTTAGTAGAGTTTATTAGTGAGTATTCAAATATTTCTATAACTTCAAGAGAGTTTTTAGGATTTGTATTTGAAGAGAAATATGATTTAAAAATATTTAGTACAGATGAAGCAGAGGAGTTATTTAACAAACTCTATAAAATAGAATTTAATGATAAAGATAGAAAGTTTTTTAGAGATGAGATTTTAGAAAATTTACTTAACAATAACCCTTTAGCAATTAAATTAATAACAAATAATTTACCAAGTGGTAAAAATATTTATACTCTAAAAGAGGAGTTAGAAAAGAACTTTTTTGAAGTTACAAATGAGGAGTTAGAAGAGATTTTTGATAGAGAGGCAGATTTAAATATAGAAAAGTCAAAATCACTATTTCAATCAATAAATTACTCATATTCAAAATTAAAAGATAGTGAAAAGTTGGCTTTTGAAATTCTTTCACTTTTTCCTGATGGGATAAATTTAGAAAAGTTAAAAGAGTTTTTTAAATCAAAAGACCAAAAAGGAAAAAAACATAATTTTAGTGATAAAACAATTAAATCTTTAGAGGATAAATCATTAATAGAAAATAGTAATGGAAATATTAAACTTCAATCAATTATAGGAAGATTTGCAGAGTATCAATTTAATAAAAGAGATGAAAGTCAAAAAGAGGAATTTTATAAAAAAGCGTTTGAATATAATAAATTTATGTTAGATTTTATTATAAATTTAAAAAATAAGAAGCCTGACTTTGTTACAAAAGAGATTTTATTACAAAACTCAAAAAACTTTTTTAAAGTTATTGACTTTATTGATAAATTTAAATTTGATAAAATTGAAAAATTAATGTATATAGATTCTATTACAACTAGATTTACAATGTTTATTTCATCAAATAAACATTTAATTCAAAAAATTGAAAATAAAAAAAATTATTTTAATGATATAGAGAATGCTATTTTACTAATAGAAGGATTAATAATACTTTTAAACTATTATGATGGTAACTTTAATGATAGTTATAAAAAATTAAATAAAATATTATCATTTGAAGTTTTAAATAAATTAAATTTAAATGATATTTTAGAAAAATATATAGTTATTACTTCCCTTGCTATTTATTCTTTGGAAGGAAATCACTTAGAATATATAAAATTTTCATTTACTAAAAAAGTAAATTTTAGTATTTATGATAATTTAGTTAAATTAGGAAGTTATTATTTTGCTTTCAAAGAAAAAAAAGAAATTTATTTTGAATTAAAATTTAATACTCAAACTTTAAATATTGAAGAATTAAAAAAATATATTAAATCACTTCATCCGAAAGATTTTATAAATTTGATGGAAAATAATTACATCCTAGCCAAAACAGGAGAACTAAAAGATAAAAATAAAATAGACAAATTTGTAATTACAAACTTTTTTACAATAGGACTTAAAAAACTAATGTTAGCTTTTATTGAAGAGGATATTTGCGAAGCTGAAAAATTATATATTGAAGCAATTGAAAATCTTGAACATATAAAATATTACTTTGTAGAAGCGATTTATTTTTATGCTAAATTTTTAAAAGAGAACAGTTTAGAAAATTACAAAAAAGAATTTGATAGAGGTTATAGCTTTGCAAAAGAGTTTCACTATCGCTTTTTAGAACATCAATTTAATAACTTAAGAGATGATTTAACTCTACAAGAACTAGCATATAAAGAGGAAGATTATCCACTTCCTGAACTTGATGAACTAGATATTGAAGGTTATATTAATATGTATAATAAAAACAGTTAAAAAATAGGGGAAAATATGAAATTTGCAGACCCAAAGAATGATTTAGCATTTAAGAAAATTTTTGGAAATGATAATAAAAAAGAAATTTTAATAAGCTTTTTAAATTCTATTTTGGATTTTAAAGGTGATAGAGAGATTATTGATGTAGATATTTTAAATCCATATCAAGCTCCAAAAATAGAAGAATTAAAAGAGACTATTTTAGATATACAAGCAACTGATAGGGCTAACAATAGATTTATAGTCGAAATGCAAAAAAATGATAAAGGTAACTTTGATAAGAGAAGTCTTTACTATACTTCAAAAGCTTATGTATCTCAATTAGATAGTGGTAAGAATTATAAAATTTTAAAAAGTGTCTATTTTATTGGTATTTTAAATTTTAATATGTTTGAGTCTGATAGTTCTATATCAAGACATTTGATTTTAAATAAAGAGACTCTAAAACAAGAGATAAAAGATTTTGATTTTACATTTATAGAACTAAAAAAATTTAATAAAGAGTTAAAAGAGTTAAATAGTATTGCTGATAAATGGATATATTTTATTAAAAATGCTAATAAATTAGATTTAGTTCCTAAAGAATTTGAAAATATAAAAGAGTTTAGAGAAGCTTTTGAAATAGCAAATAGTTATGGTTGGAATAAAAAAGAGTTAGAGATTTATGATTATATGAGACTTAAAGAGATGGATAGAGTAAATGAGATAGATACGGCTATAAATAAAGGAATTGAAAAAGGAATTGAAAAAGGAATTGAAAAAGGAATTGAAAAAGGAATTGAAAAAGGAATTGAAAAAGGTAAAAAAGAGGGAGAAAAAGAAGCAAAAATAGAAATTGCTAAAAACCTATTAAAACAAAATTTAGATTTAAATATAATTGCAACTTCAACAGGATTGAGTATTGAAAAGTTAGAAAAATTAAAAGATAAAAAAGGAGTTTTATGAAATTAGCTTTATTAATAATTTTATCTATTTTAAATTTAAATGCACTTACTATAAATGAATATATAGATTTAACTCTAAAACAGAGTAATAAGTCACAAGACTTAAATGATAATTTAATAAATGCAAAGTTAAATATAGCGAGTGCTAAACATAGATTTGAATTTATAAGTTCGCCTATAAGTTCGGTTAATTTTAACTCTAATAGTAACACTCAAAGTATTGGATTAGAGGGAAGTCAAAAGAATATTTATGGTGGAAAGAGTTATGGAGTTATTTCAACTTCAAGAAATGATTATTCTAATGGTGGCGATACTTATTCAAGTGATGCTACTATCGGTTATAGACAATCTCTTTTTGGTAAATTTGGAGAAGAGTATAACACTTATGAGTTAATTTATGCAAAAGAGTATTTTAATTTAACAAAACTCAAAAATAGAGATGATAAAGCTTTACTTATATATGATGGAGTTAGACGATACTATTTAGTGCTTTTGGCTAAAAGAAGAGTTGATATTCAAGAGAAATCTTTAAAGAGAGCAAAAGAGTATTATAACGCTTCTATTGCAAAACAATTAGTTGGACTCGTTTCTAAAGTTGATGTACATAGAGCAAAGTTATCTCTTTTGAATACAAAACAAGCTTTATATAATGCAGAAAAAGAGTTTAAAAATTCTATTCACGAGGCTAGTTATCTGATTAATTTTGATTATGATGAAGAGATAATATATGAAAGTGAAATTGAGCAGTTAGATTATGATTTAAATATTAAAGTTAATGGAAAATTATTGAATAAAAGAGTGGATTGGCAAGATATTTTGGTTAGAGAAAAACTCTTAAATATTGAACTCTCAAATGCAAAAAAAGACTTTTTACCTGATGTTAGCTTAGATTTAAAATATTCAAAAAAAGGTGAAGATAGAGACTTTAATGCAAAATTAAATCAAGAAGATTGGCAAGTTGGAATTTTTTCAAATTACTCATTTGATAAATTTAATGAGAAAACTAAAATCACTAGATTACATCTTGTAAAAAATAGATTAAAGCGAGATAAGGAATCACTAAAGAGAGCAATTTTTAAAGAGATTAGAGAAGAGAAAAATACTTTAATTAATTATGAAGATAGTTTAACTATCCAAAAATTAAAAGAGATTGAAGCTGGAAAGTCGCTTGAAGTTGCAAAAATTAGATATGAGCGAGGATTATCTTCAAATCTTGATATTATAGACGCAGAGAGTGAATACTCTAACTCTCAAGTAAATTATATAATTCAACTTGTAAATTATAATTTAGCACTTTTAAATATTGCAAAGTCACTTAATATTTTAGATGAGATTTTTATAAAACGGATGTTTAATTGAAAAAAATTTATATTTTTATATTTTTAATAATTATTTTTATAATTTTAATTTTTCAACTCAAAGAACCTGAAAAAGCAGAAGTGAACTATCAAGTAGTAAAGGTAAGTAAACAAAGTTTTGAGTTAAAATTAATAGAGAGAGGTACACTTGAAGCTTTAAGATTTGTGCAAATAAAATCTCCAATTTTATCAAATAGAGCAAAAATTATCGAAATGTTACCAGAGGGTAGTGTAGTAAAGAGTGGAGACATAATCGCTCGTTTTGATACAAAAGCTTTTTTAGATGAGGTAACAAAGTGGGAACACAAAATAAAAATTACAAAATCAAATTTAATAAAAGCCCAAAAAGAGATAGAGATTCATAAAACTCAAAGTAAAGATAATATTGAAAAGTTAAAAAAATCTATTGAAATTGCAAATATTAATTTAGATAATATCAAAAATGGTAAAGGAGTTGTAAAATTTAATGAGTTAAAACAGAGAGTTTTACAAGAGAAGAGAAAATTAGAGTTAGCTAAAAATGAATTAAAAGATTATGATAGTTTATATAAAAAAGGTTATATTAGTAAACGAGAGAGAGATGTAAGTGAGGATAAATTAAAAATCAGTGAAGAGAATCTATTTATTGCAAAAGATAGATTTCAAAATTATGAAAAATATGAGTGGGCAAAAGAGATAAAAGAGAACTCTATTAATTTAAAAGAGTTAAAAGAGAGTATGCAAAATAGAGTAGTTGAAAATAGTTTTAAACTTGAAAATAGAAAAGCTGGGCTTGAAAAAGAAAAATCATTAAAACTCTATTATCAAAATGAACTCCAAAAAGCGAAAATAGATATGTCAAATTGTAATATTAAAGCCCCAATTAATGGAGTTATTTTATATAATTTAATTCCTAAAAATGGAAAAGTTTCAAAAGTTGAAATAGGAGATAGCATTTGGCAAAATCAATCTTTTATGCAGATACCTGACACTTCTAAAATGGTAGTGAAAACTAAAATTCGTGAAGTTGATTTGAGATTTATAAAAGTTGGTTTAAATGTAAATATCATTTTAGATTCATATCCAAATAAAATTTTTAGAGGAGAAATTGATTATATTGATACTATTGCAAAAAAAGATAAAGATAGCGTAAATATTAAATATTTTGATATTATCATAAGAGTTAAAAATGAAGATAAATTACTTCGCTCTGGAATGTCTACAAGAGTAGAGATTATTTATAATAAAATTATTGATAAACTCTCAATTCCAAGTTCAGCAATACATTATGAAAACTCTAAAGTTTATGTATTGATAAATAGTAAAAATCCAATTAAAAGATATATTGAAATTGATAAAATAGCCGATGAGTTTATCTCAATAAAAGAGGGTTTAAGTGAGGGTGAAGAGATATTAATTAGAGGAGGTTGATATGGGAATTTTAGTTTGTATGGGTGCTACACTTAAATGCTCTTTTGGAGTAGCACCTAGTTCACTTTTAGTTTTACCATTAAATAGGACTTTGGTGTCAAATATGCCAGCTGCAAATATTATGGATAATAAACCATTTGTAAATATTTTACCTTTTGCTATGTGTCAATCTTTGGCAAATCCTATGGTAGCAGCTGCAACTGCTGCGGCTTTTGGGGTTTTAACTCCTATGCCTTGTATTCCTGTAACAGTAGCCCCTTGGGTTCCAGGGAGTCCTACGGTTTTAATTGGAAATATGCCAGCATTAAATAATAGCTCAAAACTTATGTGCAGTTGGGCTGGAATTATTGAAGTGTTAGTTCCTGGGCAATTTACTACAATGGTTCCTTAGTGAAATTAATTGCTAAAAATATATCTAAAAATTATGGAGATTTACAAATTTTACAAAATTTAAATTTAATTGTAAATGAGAGAGAATTTTTAGCGATAACTGGAGCTAGTGGAAGTGGAAAAACAACGCTTCTCTCAATTTTAGCCTCTTTAGATAAACCTACAAGTGGTGAAGTTTTATTTAATAATTTAAATTTACACAAGTTAAATAATATAGAGCTATCTAATATTAGAAATAGCAGTTTTGGATTTGTATTTCAATCAGCAAATATGATAATGCACTTAAATGTAAGTGAAAATATATCTTTGCCTTTGACTTACTCTAAAAATATTTTAAATAATAGAGAGATTAATAAAAGAGTTAATTTATTATTAGATAGAGTGGGATTAAGTGGATATGAAAATAAAAAAGTAAATAATCTTTCAGGTGGAGAACAGCAAAGAGTAGCCTTAGCAAGAGCATTAATAAATGAACCTACTATTATTTTTGCTGATGAGCCTACTGGAAATTTAGATTTAAATAATACAAAAATTATTTTAAATATGTTAAAAGAGTTAAGTAATCAAGGCAAAATAGTAATCATAGTTACTCACGACCCAATAGTTTCAAGCTATGCAAATAAATTATATAATTTATGACATAATAGACGCTAAAAATGCGTTTATTAAAAAGTGGTTTCACTCTACTCTCTCACTCTTTGGAATCATAGTAGCCGTAGCGTCTATCATTATATTAATATCTATAAGTCAAGGTGCAAAAAAAGAGATGATTGAATCTCTTCAAGATTTAGGATTTAATACTATTAGAGTTAATTATAAATCTCCCTCTATTATATCAGAGGATTTAAATAATCTCTCAAACGGTTTTACTTTAAAAGATTTAAAAAAAATAAATATATCTCTTTTAGAAACTTCTATGATAACGCCTGTATATTTAGATAAAAAAGTCTCTATGTTTTATAAAAACAGAGATTTTACAGCAAATCTTTATGGAGGAGGAGAGAGTTTTTTATCTATTGAAGAGTTGAATATAATCAATGGAAGACCATTTTTAAAAAGTGATTTAAAACTATTTAAAAGAGTTGCTATTGTTAGTATAGATATAGCACAAACTTATAATATAAGTGTAAATTCAAATGTTATTATTAATAATCAAAACTTTAGAGTTATAGGAATCTCTAAATTTAAAGATAATTTAAATAATTTTATTTTAACTCCATATAATACTTATCCACTTATTAATATAAATAAGAAATTTACTGCTATAAATATCTACTCAAAAGAGTTATTTGAGAGTGCAAAATTAATTGAAAAAATATTACTAAAAAATCATTTGAATATAAGAGATTTTGAGATAGTTATTCCATATCAAATACTAAAACAGAAAAGTAAAACACAGAATATCTTTTCACTAATAACTTTAAGTATTGCTGTAATGTCACTTTTAAGTGGTGGAATAGGAGTTATGAATATAATGCTCTCAAACATAACAGAACAGACTAGAGAGATAGGTTTAAGAATTGCATTGGGGGCTACAAATATTAGAATTATGCAACAGTATTTAATTTACACACTATTTTTAATTTTTATTGGTGCAATTATTGGTACAATTTTGGGTTATATTTCTCTTTTAATTATCTCTTTAATATCTAATCTTTCAATTATTTTTTCAATAGAGGCTTTTTTTATAGCTATTGTTATGAGTTTTTTAACAGGGATTATTTTTGGAATTTACCCAGCACTAAGGGCTAAAAATATTGAGCCTATGAGTGCATTGAGGGAGTATTGAAGAAAGTTTATATAATCAAACCTTTATTACTATTAAAGTACAATTATCATTTATCTAAATCATAGTCTTGTTTATATGTACTATCGTACCCTTCAACATAGCCTTTGTGTTTTATTATTGCTTTTGATGTTTCAAGTACTGTTTGTGTTTCTCCTTTTATATCAAATTTATCATCTGGGTTAACTATAAAACCACAGCTTTTATATAACCCATGTCCATTAGCTAGTAAAACACGCAAATTAGTAATTCCTTTATCTCTTGCAAATCTGGCAAACATATTTACTAATACTTGTCCAAGTCCTTGACCTTGTTTAGAATCATTAACACTAATAGTTTTTAATTCCAAAAACTTATCATCATCATTGTATCTCATTTTTATCCAACCTATTTCTTTTTCTTTATTATCCAGAGGATGAATTTCATATAATAATATAGTTGCACTATTATATTCAACCATAAAGTTTCTACCTCTTTCAGAATGAGTAATTGCGTAAGGGAATTTTTGTATAATATCTTGTTTACTTAAACTTATTGTATTGTTAATATGCTTAGAAGTTTTTAATTGACTTAAAGAACTAAAGTTTTGTTCTTTCATCTGCAAAGCTTTACTTCCCATTTTAGTTGCTTCACTCTCTAATTTTGGTGAGTCATTTACAGCTACTCCTCCAACTGTTGTAGTTGGTTTTACTTGACCTTTTGCTTGTTGGACTACATGACCTAATTCGTGTGGTAAATGTTTCTCTTGTCCTAAAGCTAAGTGAATATCACTTCCCTGTGCAAAAGCGTGGGCTTGAACTGATGCTGGTTTGCTAGAGTTATAGTGTACTTTTACACTATCTAAATTTATTCCTGATAAATTCTCCATACCACTTTTTAAATTATTAGGCAAACCTGTTTTATTCTCTTTTTTTTGTAAAATAGCATTATCACCGAACATATCTTGTTGCTCTTTTGCTTTTCGTTGCATTAATGGACTATTGATAATCATTTGGGATATTAATCCACCACTAGATATATTTTTATTATTTGAAACTTTTTTATTCTCTTTTAATTGTGTTTTTTCCATAATTATCCCTTCGTTAAATTACATAATATCATTATTTAATTAATTTTAAGTTAATATCTTATTGATATAAGAAAACAACTTAATATATATAGGAGGGCTTAATTATGATAAAAAGTTTATTAGCTTTCTTGATGTTTACTACAATACTTTTTGCTAAAAGTGGTGAATATTTATCAAAAGAGTTTAGGTTAAATCCTGCTTCAAAAGCACAAAAACAGTGGGAGAGAATTTTTAAAAAGAAGAGGAAAATGAAAAAGTATGGAATTGATAAATTAAGTAGAGATGAACAGAAAAAATTATTAAATTACTTAAAAACACACTCCGCTGATTCAGATAGTCCAACAGTTCCAGGTTTATAAAAATATTTTAAAAGGAGATTAATTTATGTTAAAAAAAATAGTTGCAGTAAGTTTATCTTTAATTTTAGCTAACTCTCTATATGCTTTCTCAAATGATGAATTAGTAAAAAAGATAGAGATTTTAGAAAAAAGAATTAAAATATTAGAAGAAGATAACAATATTAGAGATGAAGAAATTGAAGAGATAGGTGCTATTTTAGATGTTGTTGAGACAAAATCACTTAGTGATAAAATTAAATTTTCGCCTGAATTTAGAATTAGGGTAGATAATTTTAAATATAAGATGAATAATATTATTACAGATATTGAGCAAAATGGTGGAGATGAAGTTGATAGAGATCAAGGTGGGTTTGATAAAGATTGGAAACCTCACTACTCTACGAGATTTAGACTTAATATGCAAACAGATATTACAGATAATACAAAATTTACAGGTAGAGTTGTAATATCAAGAAGTAGCCAAAATAACGAGAGAATTTGTGTTTTAAGTAGAGGTGTGACAGCAGCTAGTAGTAATACTTTTACATCTTTTGATATCGATAAAGCTTATTTTGACTACTCATTCAATAAAGTTACTAAAATTCCACTTATTTTTAGTGCAGGTATTTTACCAACAACAGGTGGATTAAGTTCAAACTTAATTGAAGGTACTCCTAGAAAATCAGTTTTTCCTAGTTTAATTTTTGATATGGCAAGTTATGGTGCTATTTTAACAGCAGATTTATCTGAAATTTTAGCCAAAGATACTTGGATAAGAGCAGTTGGAGGAAAGAGCTATACTCTAGATTCAGACCAATATTATTATCAATGTAATCGTGAAACTTTTCAAAATGGTGATATTATCGGTGCATTTTTAGAGACAAGAATTTTAGCACTAGGAGACAACACTCTATATATTGGTGGAAATAAATTATCTAATATTAAAGCTACACCTTATCTTGGAAGCTCAAGCGTCTCTACTGATATAAAACAAGCTAAGCCAATAGGTGATATTACAAATTATGCAGCTGGTTTTGAAATTAGAAGAGTTGCAGATACAGGACTTGATATATTTGTACACGCTGCTATAAGTGACCCTAATCCAAATGGAAATACTCTTAATTTTACAAGTGTAGATAATATCGGGAAAAGTGATGCTATTGATAGTGCTTATACAAATGCAAGTTACGCAAGAGGTGCTATGATAAATGATACTGGAAATTCAATTTATACAGGTTTTAGATATACGCTACCTTTTTTAAACAGAGCTCAATTTGGAGCAGAGTATAACAAAGGGAGTAAATATTGGTGGAGTGGAACTCAAGGAAGTGAAGATGTATTTAATAAATTAGCAATTCGTGGAGATGCAATGGAAATTTATTGGAATCAACCTTGGAATAGATATGTTTCAAGTAGAATTGGATATTTAAAAGTTCAAGAGGATTATACAGGTAGTGGATGGCACTTTGGAGAACCTGCAAACAAAGATGGAGCTCAAGAAAACTTATATTTTATGTTAAATGCTTATTTTTAAGACAAAATAATCTATTTTTTTTCTCCCCTTTTATTAAAATTAAAAATCTATTTTAGTATAAAATGTTATTATTCTTAAATTAAAAAACTAGGGTCTGAAAATGAAGAATTTTTTTATATTTTTTATCTTGTCTAGCTATCTTATAGCAAATGAAGTTAAAAATATTGATGATATTGAAAATATAGATTTTAATATAAAAACAACAGAAGTAACAGAGATATTTAAAGATATTGCAAAAGATTTGGTAGAAATTAAAAAAAAGCAATTTAATATTTTAAAACGACTTGATGATGTACAAGAGAAAGTTTATCACAATGAGCAAAAGCTTGGATTAGTTGAGTTAATTATTGATGAGCAAAAATCTATAATTAAAGATATTATTTTAGAGATAAATAGTGTGAAAAATAGTGAAAATATTCAAAAAACAGAAGTGATAGAGGAGAAAAAAAATAAAAATACTGATAAGTTAGAAACATTTAAAGCTACTACATTTGAATTATTAGAAGATAGTGAAATTTATGATTCTTTTGATGGAAATGTAATTCAAAATTGGGTAAAAGGTAATAAATTTACAGCTTATCAAAAAAGAGGAAGTTGGATACAGATTAGTGGATATTTTAGTAGAGGAAAATGGAAAAAGAGTAAAGAAGAGTTATGGATAAATGTAGCTCAATATTCAGTAAAAAATATTAAAAAGTAAGTAAAAAATTATGAGAAATGTTTTAATTGTTGAAAATAGTAAATCACTTGCAAAAATGTTAGAAGTTAAATTAAAAAGAAAGTATTTAAACTCTACTATTGCTCTAACAATGCAAAAAGCAGTTGATTTAATAGAGAAAGATAGAGATAAATTTTTTATTGCAATATTAGATTTAAATTTGCCTGATGCACCAAATGGAGAGATAGTAGATTATATTCTCTCAAAAAAAATTCCATCAATTGTTTTAAGTGGTAATTTTAATGATGATTTGTATGACTTAATTACCAATAAAAGCGTTATAGATTTTGTTATAAAAAATAGAGAAGAAGATATCAATTATATAATTAAAGTTATAGATAACATTAGTAAATATATAGATAAGAAAGCCTTAGTTGTAGATGATTCAACCTTATCTCGTGAAATTATAAAAATGCACTTAAAGCTTTTGTTGTTTGATGTATATGAAGCTAAAGATGGAAAAGAGGCACTTGAGATTTTAAAAAAAGTACCTGATATAAATTTAATTTTGACAGATTATAATATGCCTATGATGGATGGATTTGAGCTTACTCTCCAAATTAGAAAAAAATATAAAAAATTTGAAAAAGTAATAATTGGTGAGACTGCACACGGCTCAAAAGATGTATCAGCAAAATTTTTAAAGTATGGAGCAAATGGATATATAACTAAACCATTTACCAAAGAGGAATTTAACTATACAATTCATAATGCAATGGAGTATGTTCAACAGATAAATCAAATTGAAGAGCAGTTAGAATTGATTGATAAAAATATTAATTGTTCAAAAACTGATATTTATGGAAATATTATTTATGTAAGTGAAGCTTTTTTAAAAGAGAGTGGATTTTCTAAATTTGAATTAATTGGTAAAACTCATAGTATTTTAAGACATCCAGATATTTCTAGTAAATTCTATAAAAATTTATGGGCTAAGATAAATAGTGGAGAGAGTTGGGAAGGAGAGATTAAAAATAGAAAAAAAGATGGGAGTAGCTATTGGGCTCAAGTTAAAATTGAGCCAATTTTTAATAAAAATAGAGAAATAATATTTTTTAATGCAATTAGAAGAGATATTACAAGTCAAAAAGATAAAGAGAGACAAGAAAAAATTTTAATACAACAAGCTAAAATGAGTGCAATGGGTGAGATGCTTAGTTTAGTTTCACACCATTGGAGACAACCACTTAGTAGAGTCTCTTTAATGTTAGAAAATATTGAGGATGAATTAGAAGATGAAAATTTAAAGAGTGATGATATTACAAAAAATATTGAATATATAATGGAACAAATTCAAGATATGTCAAAAACTATATCTTACTTTACACGCTATTTTAAATCTGATGATAGAAAAGATATTATAAATTTAAATGAAATTATACAAGAGATATTATCTATTATGAAACCATCTTTTGAAAATTTTAAAGTAAAATTTAATATATCGATAGATTTAGACTATAAAATAAAAATTTTTAAAAACGAATTTACACAAGCAATTATTAATATTTTAAAAAATTCATTTGAAGCTTTTAGGATTCAATCTATAAAAGAGCCTAAAATAAAAATCAATGCTTATATTGATAAGGATATTCAAATCATAGATATAATAGATAATGCTGGTGGAATAGAAGATAAAAATACGGCTAAAGTTTTTGAGCCATATTTTTCTACAAAAAGTAATTTAAATGGTACTGGGCTTGGGCTTTATATCTCAAAAGTTATAATTGAAAATAATTTAAAGGGAAAAATATATCTTGAAAATATAGAAAATGGATTAAAAATTACAATTAGAATACCAATTTAAATTGTAATAATTTGTTTTAAAATATCATTTATCTCATTATCACCTATATTTTCTCTATCACTTTTTGAGAAAATTGTAAGTAAAATCATTCTAGCTTAATTTCTTTAATATGACATTGGCAAGTTAATTATAACTAATTTTTAAATCAAAAATATTTTTATGATAAAATTTCCATTGACTTTTGTATATCTTTTTTAACTCTACCAAGGAATGAACTAAATCCTATCACATCTTTTGAATTTAACTCAAAATCATTTATACCTATACAAATCATCATATTTTCTAAAAATACTAATTCTATTTCTAGCTTTTCTAATATTTTTATTACTTTTTCGTTTTGCTCTTGCATTTTTTATCCTTTTTAGAAATTCTATTTTAATAAAGTCTAGCCTGTATGTCAAGCTAACTTGATATATTGAAATTATAATATCTTGTTGTTATTATGTCAAGTATAGTTTAATTAATAAAGGTTAGATTAGTATGAGGGTAAAAAGTAACCTGAAAAAACTACTAGAACAAAAATCACTTTCAATGTATAAATTATCACAATTAAGTAATATTAGTAAGCAAACAATTAATGAATATCATAAAGATAGATTAACAAAATATGATGGAAAAATTGTTGCAAAACTTTGCAAAGCCTTAAATTGCAAAATAGAAGAACTTCTCGAAGTTGTAGAAAATGAAGAGGAAAATTTTTAAAAAAGGATAAATTTATGAAATACTCCGTAATAGTAAAAGAGGATAAATTAGATGGTGGATATTTTGCTTATGTTCCTGAATTAAAGGGGTGTTTTACACAAGCTGAAACACTTGATGAATTGAAAGTTAATATAAAAGAAGCCATAGAAATTTCTATTGAAGATATTAATGAAAATTCAATACCTAAATTTCTAGGAGTTTGGGAAGTGGAGATAAATAATGCCACCTATGCCAATAATTGATGCAAAAAAGTTTATAAAATTTTTATACTCTTTAGGATTTGAAATTATAAGACAAAAAGGCTCTCATAAAAGATTTAAACATTCTGATGGTAGGGCTTTAACAGTTCCATTTCACGGTAAGCAAAATTTAAAAAGAGGGCTTTTAAATGGAATGTTAAATGAGATAGGGGTTGCTGTAAGAGAGTTAATAGTATTTTTGAATAAAAATTAATTAATTTTAGTTATATCACTCTTTAAATTTTACAATAGAATATTAGAAAATAAGAGTTAAAATTACAATCTAATTTTTATTTTGATAAAATTCTTAAAAAATTTAGGGAGAATATAGTAATGGTTAAAGTTGGAATTATAGGAGTTGGAACTGTCGGAACTAGTGTAGTTCAAATATTAAAAGATAATAGTGATATTATTAGTGCTAGGGCTGGAAAAGAGATAGTTGTAACTAAAGGAACAGTTAGAAATTTAAATAAAAAAAGAGATATTGATATTAGCTTAAGTGATAATTTAAATGATGTTTTAGAAGATGAATCTATTGATATTGTAGTTGAACTTATGGGCGGAGTTGATGAGCCTTATAAAGTTGTAAAAAAAGCACTTGAAAATGGTAAAAGTGTAGTTACTGCAAATAAGGCACTCTTAGCTTATCATAGATATGAACTTCAAAATATTGCTGGTGAAATTGCTTTTGGATTTGAGGCAAGTGTTGCTGGAGGTATTCCAATTATTAAAGCCCTAAGAGAGGGTCTTAGTGCAAATCATATCGAAAAAATATCAGGTATTATGAATGGAACTTGTAACTTTATTTTAACTAAAATGAGTGAAGAGGGAGCAGACTTTGCCGAGACTCTAAAAGAGGCACAAGAGTTAGGTTATGCTGAAGCTGACCCAACATTTGATGTAGGTGGATTTGATGCTGCCCATAAACTTTTGATTTTAGCAAGTATCGCTTATGGAATTGATGCAAAACCTGAAGATATTTTAATTGAAGGAATAGAGAATATTAGTAGTGTTGATATAGATTTTGCAAAAGAGTTTGGATATGTAATAAAACTTTTAACAATTGCTAAAAAAGTTGGAAATGAGGTGGAACTTAGAACTCATCCAACACTTATTAATAAAAATGAGATGATAGCGAAAGTTGATGGTGTTATGAATGGTGTTAGCGTAATTGGTGATAAGTTAGGTGAGAGTATGTATTATGGTGCTGGTGCTGGTGGAGATGCCACTGCGAGTGCTGTAATTTCTGATATAATCGATATTGTAAGAAGTGGTAAAAGCTCACCAATGTTAGGCTTTAAGAGACCATTAGAGGGTGAACAATTTAGTTTAGCTAAAAAAGAGAATATTACTTCTGGATATTATATTAGAATGAGTGTTGAAGATAAAGCAGGAGTTTTAGCTAAAGTAGCAACACTTTTAGGTGAAAACTCTATCTCTGTTAAGACAATGTTACAAAAGCCATTAAATGATGGTGGTGCTAATTTATTATTCTCTACACATACAGCAAAAGAGGCTGATATTCAAAGTGCATTAAGCAAAATAAAAGAGCTAAATTTCATAAAAGATAAAATAGTTATGATAAGAGTTGAAGAATAAAGAAAATTTTTATATAATTGCTATCTTTGAAAATAAATTAAAAAAATAGGAGTTTAATATGGCTGTATTAATTACTGATGAATGTATCAATTGTGGAGCTTGTTTAGATGAGTGTCCAACTGAATCTATTCTTGATGAAGATGATAACCCAACGGGTGCAGAAATTTACTATGTAAAAGCAGATACTTGTACTGAATGTGTAGATGAGCATGATGTTCCTGCTTGTGCAGAAGCTTGTCCAACAGAGGGATGTATTGTATGGAGTTCTTCAGAAAAAGGTGCAGATAATACACCAGTAGTTTCATAACTATTTTTAAATTATAAAAGTAAAGGGATTGACCCTTTACACTAAAGAATTAACTTTATTCATAAGCATAAGTTTGTGTAAATGTTTTGGTTTAATTAAATAGTTTTTGATAGATGCATCTAAAATACCACTCTCTATTGCTTGAATAATCGCCTCTTTATTATACTTATTAAAAATAATTAATACTTTGATTTTTTCATCTTTTTTTATTTTGTGAACTCTTTTGTACTCTTTTAAAAATTCATAAAGTTTAAAATTTTTCATCTGATAATCTATAATTAGTAAATCTTGTTGTATCGTTACACCATCAATTAATTTTGTGAAATTTGCAAATCCTTGTGCTTTATAACTCCTATCCATAGTTGAGATTAAATTTCTCATTTCCACAATATCACTATTATTATCACCTAAAATCGCGATTTTTCTATTATCTGTTTTTCTTAAATAATCAAGTAAATCAAATAGTCTTAAATTCATTTGGTCTGTTTTAGATTTATCAATTGAGCGAAGATAATGCTCTAAAAAAGTTTGTGAACTATAATTTCCAACTATTTCAGATTTAGAAAAAAAGTTTCTTACTGAAATTGAATTTTTAGCTCTATCCCATAATATATAATCAAAAAGATAGCAGTGTGCATCTAAAAATTTTATAAATTCAGCTTCTATAATTTTTAATTTATCCATATAAATAGTCTCAAAAAGAGATATATGTTGTTCTTTAAATTTTTTTATAGCTTCAATTATATCTTTAATATCATTTTTTGAAAATGTTATTTTATGAAGTGTATTTGCATAGTTACTATTTAGCTCTTTAAATATTTTAATCTGTTTTAAATATTCTATTGAGCCTTTATTTTCAATTTTTTCTATCTCTTTTTTTACTCTTTTAAGCTCACTATAAAGTGCTTTTGCTTTTTTACTCTCCTCATCAATATTCTCACCTAAATTTTCAAATTTTTTATTAAAATATAGATATAAAGATTGCTGTTTTAAAAACATTTTTTTATAAATAACTTCAATAGATGCTTGTTTATCAAAAATTAACTCTTTATATAACTCTTCTATTTTTCGTAATTGACGGAGTGCCTCATTTAATACTTTATTACTCTTAAGTGATACATCCATCTCTATTAAGTGATTATAAGCAGTAAATACAAATCTTTTCATTTTAGAAAATTCCAATTTTTTAGCATTTAAAAGTTTTGGATTTTTATTTATAACACCTTTATATTTTTGTAGATAAATTTCAATAGAATCCTCAACACTATAATCTAATTTTATCTCTTTAATATCTTCAAGTTCGTCTAACTCTTCTATATCTAAGTTTGCCTCTTCAAATATTAATTCACAAGTAGAGTTTAATTCACAACTTTTATCTTCACTAACTTTATCTTTATTAAAACTATTTAATATAGGAAGTACAATAGTGTTTAAATCTTCTTGTTTAAATGGCTTTAAGATTCCAGCTAAAACATTTGCACTATCTACAATGGATTTTAACTCTTTTTCATTATTTGAAATCATTACAACTTTTATAGTATCTAATAGATGAGTTTTATCAAGTTGTAAAATTAAATCATTTCCATTCATTAAAGGCATATTAATATCTACAAACATTAAATTAATATCCATATTTTCAGCTACAACTTCAAGTGCTTTTCTACCATTTTCAGCTTCATAAAAATTTTTACATCCTAATTTTTGAAGTTGTCGTTTAACTATTTTTCGCATAGAGATACTATCATCAACTATTAATATCTCATTATCAAAACTAATATCATCATTTTTATATTTATTATCTATCATATCAAGTAGAGGAATAAGTGTTAAATCAAATTCATTTTTTTTAAAAGGTTTTGGGATAACTCCTGTGACATTTAATTCATCAATATATGATTCACCAAGAGTTAAAATTTCAGTAGAAGCTAGAATCACATCAACTCTATCATAAATTTCTTTCTCTTTTAATTGATGAAGCATTTCAAATCCACTCATTATAGGCATATTTATATCTAAAAAAACACAATTAATACTCTCATCTTTTTCTATTAATTTTAAACCTTCAAGACCATTTGATGCCTCTTGAATATTTTTGCCATAACCAATAGATTCAAGTGATTTTTTAATGAGTTTTCTCATAGTAGAGCTATCATCAACAATTAAGATATTTATCATTTTAGTTCCATTTTAAAAAAAATTAAAAAATTAAATAAAGTATTATATTGCAAATAAGTTTTGTTCTAATTTTAACAATCTTTTTTTAAGAGGTAAACCGCCACCATAACCTGTAAGTTTTCCGTCACTTCCTATGATACGATGACAAGGTATTATTAATCCTAGTGAATTTGCAGCATTTGCATTTGCTACTGCTCTTACTGCTTTCTCATTTTTAATATCTTTAGCCAATTGTAAATATGTTGATGTAGTTCCATAAGGTATTTTTAATAAAGCTTTCCATACATTTTTTTGAAATTCAGTTCCAACTGTAATAATTGGTATATCAAACTCTTTTCGTTCCATATTAAAATATTCATCAAGCTGTTTTCTTGCTTTTTTTAATATCTCATCATCTTGTTCTACAAATACAGCATCAAAACCATTTTTAAGTCTATTATCTACAGTTGTTCTCATTTTTCTATATTTAAAGTCTGATAAGCAAAGTTTGTTTTCAAATGATCCTAAAATAAAATGTGTATATTTAGTTTTATAATATTTTATATTTATTTGATTCATATATGATTTCTGTCTCAAACTTTGTTATAATTAGTTTTAATTTTTTCAAACTCTTTTTTGATTCTAGCTACATGTCCTTTTGCACGAACATTATAAAAACTCTCTGTAACTATTCCTTCAGGATTAATTATAAATGTACTTCTAATTACACCCTCATACTCTTTACCATAATTCTTTTTTATTCCCCAAGTTGAATATAATTTATGTATCTCTTTTTTACTATCACTTAAAAGAGTGATTTTTAACTCTTTTTGTTCTATAAAATTTTTATGGCTTTTTGTACTATCTGGACTAACTCCTAAAATCATAGCTTCCATATTCTCAAAATGCTCTACATTCTCTGTAAAATCACAAGCTTGATTTGAACATCCTGGTGTGTTATCTTTTGGATAAAAATATAAAATTATCCATTTTCCAATTAAATCTTTTAAACAAATTTCTATATCATCTTGATTGGGTAGGCAAAAAGAGGGAGCTTTATCTCCATTTTTTAACTTCACTCTGTACCACCACTATTTTGTTCTTCAACTCTAGAAGCTAATTCGGCATCTATCATATAAAGACCATTTCCATCTTTACCAATTAATTTAATTTTTGCAATAATATCGCTTACAGTTGCTTCCTCTTCTACTTGTTCAGTTACAAACCATTGAAGAAAATTATAAGTTGCGTGGTCTTTATCTTTCATAGCTAAATCACTTAACTCATTTAAATTATTAGTCATAAATTGTTCGTGTGCTAAGCTCTTCTCAAATACATCAAGAATAGATTCAAATTCACCTTCAGGTTTATCAATTTGTTCGAATTCAATTTTTACGCCTCTTTGAAGCATATATTCATAAATTTTCATACCGTGTTCAACTTCCTCTTTATACTGCTCAAAAAACCAGTGTGCTGAACCATTTAAACCAATATCAGAACAGTATGATGACATTGAAAGGTATAGATAAGCTGAAAAATACTCTCTATTTAATTGTTCATTTAAAACTTTTTGCATTTTTTTAGAAACCATTTGTTACTCCTAATTTAAAATTTTTTTATAGTAATTAAAAATAACTTAAAAGTGAATTATTTCAACCTTAAATCCGTTGTTTATTAAAATATTCATTAAATTATGATTTTTTGGAAAAGTTTTATTCTCATAACAGATAAAAATTTTATCATAGCTCTTATCAATTACATTATATAAAAAGTTATCAATATCCTCAAAATAGTTATCTTTAAACATTATTTTTGATTTAATTGCACCCTCAACATTTACAGGTGAGCGAGTTGTCGCTTGAAAGTAACTCTCTATATTATTCTCTTCTAAATATTTAGCAAAAAGATATGGTATATACATAAATTCAGCCGTCCCCAAAACTAAAATTTTTTTATCTTTTAAGTTATTAATATCTATAAGTTTATTGAAATTAATATCTATCTCTTTAGTTCCATATCTTCCAAAATTTGATGGAATAATTTTATCTAAATTAGCACTATTATCTGTAATAGATTTAATATTTTCAATTAATTCATACTCTTTTGGAATAAATTTAAATTCATCTCTATATAGATAAATTGGTTCAATTGCTTCTAAATCATTTTTCATCCAATTTAAAATTGAAACTAAATAGTAATTTTCAACTTGTGGTAAAACTTTTTTTAACTCATTTACTAAGCTTTTTACAGTATTTCCTGTGCTTACTTCATCATCAACTAAAACTATATTTTCTGCACTCTTTAATATATCTAAATTATCTTTATCTATTGGATTGTAAAATATATGAGAAGGTGCGTGACAATGGGCTTCATAAAAATTGAGTAATACATCTTTTGAAGTTTTAAATCTAGTTGAGTGTATATAAAATGAGTCTTTAATGTTTAATTTTTCATATACACCGTGACCAATTGCTGTTGCAGTTTCGGCAAAACCAATAACAACAGTTGGCTTATTATTTAGTTTTGGTTTTAAAATTTTGGCTAAATCTATATAAATTCTTTCCATATTAGATGGTTTTGTCGGAATATGTTTGCCTAATACTTTACTTACAAATAAAAAACCTCTCTTTTTATTCATACGAGAGCCAAAATCTATTAAACTCTCTAACTCTTTATTTAAATTAATTTTTAAAGTTCCTGTTTTTAACTCTATTTTATCCATTTTTTAATATTACCTC
>JADGEE010000014.1:0-8137 GCA_016744535.1 Campylobacteraceae bacterium | reverse complement strand
ATATTATAGTATATTTTTATAAGAAATTAAAAAGAGTAGAGTATATTTTAAGTTCTAAACTCATTTAACTTTTTACTTATATTTTCAGTCATTTGATGTAAGTGTTCACTTGAGTTTGCTATCTCTTCAACACTTCTAGCATTTGAAGTTGATAACTCATTTATCTGTTCAATTTTTCCTATTCTCTCTTGTGAGTGATGTACTATTTTCATAGTATCTTGAAGTGATTCTTCAGCAGCGTGAGCAGTTTTTTGCATAATATCTGAAGTATCATTAATTTTATATTCTACATCACTTGATATTGTTGAGAGTTGATGAATATTTTTTGAATTTTTATTCATCTGCTCACTTGCATCGATAATAGATTGAACTATTACATTAATTGTTGCATTAATTTCTGTTAAGCTTTTTTGAGTTCTCTCTGCTAGTTGTCTTACTTCATCAGCAACAACCGCAAATCCTCGTCCATTCTCACCAGCCCTTGCGGCTTCTATAGCTGCATTTAGTGCAAGCAAATTTGTTTGGTCTGCAATATCTTTTATAACTGTTAAAACACCCTTTACAGCTTCAGCGTCACTACTTAATTGATTTAATTTTCCTGCTAGTTCAACTTCAACTTCACTACTTTCACCAATTTGCGTAACTACATTTAAAATTTCACTTCTTGCCTCTTCTAAATTTTCATTTGCTAAGAGTATATCTTTTTTTGTATTTTCTGATTTTACAATTGAGTTTTCTAGTAGACTTTTCATCTCTATTCCAGTTTCTACTGTTTTATTTATAATTTGAGATTCATCTTCAACTCTTATACCAACTTGGTTTGAAGTTGCAGAAAGTTCATTTGCAACAGATGCAGTTTCATTTGAACTATCTTTGATATTTACAATGGTTTGCTGTACTTTTTCAATAAATTTATTAATCTCTCTACTGGCACTTACAATTTCATCATTTCCGTGAATTGGTAATCTTTTAGTTAAATCACTATCACCACTTGCTAAATCTCTTGCTGTATCTTCTAAAGTTTTGATTCTTTTTACAATATTGTCAGAGAGTAAAATAGCTAATATAATGCTTATCAATAAAATTATAACTATTACTATTAATACATTTCTTTTAATACTAGATGATATTTTGTGCATTTTTTCATTTGCTTTTTTAACCTCTTTATTAATAGAGTCTATAACTGATTTCATATCATCTTCTACATCTCCAGCTGCATTATCTATCTTATCATCCATATCACCAAACTCTTTATCAGTTCCACCATTTTCAATTAAACTTTTTAATTCATTTTTAATAATTGGTTCAAGTTTTGTCATTGCATTTATGATAGATGAGACTTTTTCAGTTTCCATTGGAGTATAAGTTGCATTTTTAAAAGAATTTTTAAGAGAGTGAAACTCTTTAAATAAATCATTAATAGTTTTTACTCTCTCATCAGAAATTTTACCATCACCTTTATCAATAATGGAATCCATTGATACCAAAGTAATACTTGTATGAATTTGCAAAATATCTTTTGAAAGTAAAATCTGCTCAAACCTAATTTTTTGTTCATCACTTGTCTCATTGTAACTATCGATATTTATTATAACATTAACACCAAGTATGATAATTAAAAGTGTGGTTATTGTGAAACCTAAGATGATTTTCATTGAAATTTTCATTTTTTAGCCTTTTTTAACTAATTTATCGCTAAATCATAACTAAAAAAACATTATATTTAAATTTTACAAAAATTTTATGAAGAAAAAACTTTAATTAAGTTTTAAATTCATGTATTTTTTTGTTTATCTCTTCAGTCATTTTATGTAGATGTTCAATTGCAGACACAACTTCTTCAACGCTTCTAGCATTTGAAGTTGAAATTTCTCCTATATTTTCAATTTCTTTCATTCTATTTTGAGAATCTTGTGATATTTTCATTATTTCATCAAGTGATATTTGAGCAACATTAGCAGTTCTTTTCATAATAGAACTTGTATCGTTAATTTTATTCTCAACACCAGTTGATATATTTGAGAGTTGATGAATTTTTTCTGAATTTCTATTCATCTGCTCACTTGCATCCATAATGGATTGAACTATTACATTAATTGTTGCATTAATTTCTGTTAAACTTTTTTGAGTTCTCTCTGCTAGTTGTCTTACTTCATCAGCAACAACCGCAAATCCTCGTCCATTCTCACCAGCCCTTGCTGCTTCAATAGCCGCATTTAGTGCAAGTAAATTTGTTTGGTCTGCAATATCTTTTATAACTGTTAAAACACCTTTTACAGCTTCAGCGTCGCTACTTAACTGATTTAATTTACCAGCTAATTCAACTTCAACTTCACTACTTTCACCAATTTGTGTTACTACATTTAAAATATCGCTTCTTGCCTCTTCTAAATTTTCACTTGCTAAAAGTATATCTCTTTTTGTATCTTCTGATTTAGCGATTGAGCTATTTAATAATTTTTTCATTTCTGAACTAGTCTCTACTGTTTTATTTATAGTTTCAGCCTCTTGTTCTACTCTATGTCCAATTTGAATTGCAGTAGATGAAAGCTCATTTGCAATTGAGGCAGTCTCATCGGCTGAAATAGTTATATTTTTAATTGTATTTTGAATTTTTTCAATAAAATTATTTAAATTAATATTAGCTTTATCAATTTCATTACTACCTTTTATTGGAAGTCTACTAGTTAAATCTCCATCACCTTCTGATAAGTTATAAGTAGCTTTTCTAAGAAACTCTAATGGACTTGTAACTAATTTCAACATTAATATAACAGCTATAACTGCAAAAATAAGTGCTACTAGAGAGATTATTTCAATAACTATTTTAACATGTTCTTCATCTTTAAGTGTTTGATGAGAAGATTTTTCAAGTAAATTCTCTACAACTCCAGCTATTGTTGTAACATTACTCTCTATTCTATGTAATTCTAACTCCATTGACATTTTATGTTCTTCTCTATAAGTGGTATTATTAGAAGTAATATCATCTTCATACTCTTTTAAAAACTCTTCAAATCTTTTCTCGTGTGTTTCAATATTATTCACATACTTTAAAAGTTTTTCAAATTTTTCTCTTATCTCTTCGTGATGAGATTTTTCTAAAATTTCAGCTATAAGATTTTTGGCTTCAGCTATTTTTTTATTAGTATCTTTTTCTAACTTTTTAATTTCGTGCTTAAGTTTTAAAAACTCTTTAGAGTTAGGATGTTCTGATTCTATCTCCAATCTATAAGTTAATATTTCCTCTTTTAAAATATCTTTTTGTAACTCCATTATTATATTACTAAATGGAACTTGATAATTAGCTATTTCCTTAATCTCTTCTCCAATTAACGCTACTCCTCTATAAGAATTAAAAGATATAACTCCCATTAATATTATTAACACTGAAAATAGAATTTTAATAATAGTGGCTATCTGTAAATTTTTAAACATTTAATTAAACCTTTGATTTTACTGAATTATTTATAATCGTAACCATTTTGTAATTTTATATTTTTAAAATAAAATAAGTGCTTAAAAATTAAGGCTAATTTGTAAGTCTAATTTATAGAAAAAGGTAAAATTAAGTTTTAAATTCATTTAATTTTTTACTTATATCTTCTGTCATTAAATGTAAATGCTCAATAGCAGTTACAACCTCTTCGACACTTCTTGCATTTGAATTTGAAATTTCTCCAATATTTTCAAGTTGTACTATTCTTTCTTTAGAATTTTGAGCTATTTTCATCATCTCTTGGAGTGATACTTGAGAGACATCAGCAGTTCTTTGCATAATATAAGATGTTTCATTAATTTTATTTTCAACTCCAGTTGATATAGTTGAGAGTTGATGAATTTTTTCTGAATTTTTATTCATCTGCTCACTTGCATCCATAATAGATTGAACTATTACATTAATTGTTGCATTAATTTCTGTTAAGCTTTTTTGAGTTCGTTCAGCTAGCTGCCTAACTTCATCAGCAACAACTGCAAAACCTCGTCCATTTTCACCAGCTCTCGCTGCTTCAATAGCTGCATTTAGTGCAAGTAAATTTGTTTGGTCTGCAATATCTTTTATAACTGTTAAAACACCTTTTACAGCTTCTGCATCACTACTTAATTGATTTAATTTACCAGCTAATTCAACTTCAACTTCACTACTCTCAGCAATTTGTGTTACTACATTTAAAATTTCACTTCTTGCATCTTTTAAGTTCTCATTTGCAAGTAAGACATCTTTTTTTGTATTTTCTGATTTACTAATAGAGTTATTTAACAACTCTTTTGTTACTCCACCAGTTTTTACAATAGCATTTATAGTTTGAGCTTCTTCTTCTACTCTATGACCAATTTGAATTGTACTAGAAGAGAGTTCATTTGCAACTGATGCAGTCTCATTAGAGAGATTTTTAACATTTTCTATAATATGTTGAACTTTTGATATAAATTCATTAACTTCAGCACTTGCCTCACCTAACTCATCTTTATTTTTAATTGGTAATCTTTGAGTTAAATCACCATCACCAGTAGATAACTCTTTTGCTGTATCTCTTAGGGCATAAATTTTCTTAATTACAACTTGTTGAATAGTAATAATAGATATAACTATTGCAATAATAAAAATAATTAAACTAACTACCATAATAGAATTTCTAAGAGAATTTATAGGAATAAGTACTTCTGCTTCATCAATTTCAGCTAAAATAACCCAATTAAAACCATCTATTTTAATTTTATCATAAGCTGAAAGTACAGGGTTATTATTATAATCCATTATAATTTTTGTTTCACTCTTTCCACTTAAGGCTTCTCGAACAGATTCTGTATCAACACTACCCAGAGAAGGATTTGCAAAAGATGCAACTAAAGAGTGATTTTTAGGGTCAAGATAACTATCACTTCTCATTAATTTATCTTCACCTACCAAATATGTCTCTCCACTCTCTCCCATTCCTGTTCTCTCACTCATAATATTACTAATAAATTTATCACTAAGTTGAAGTGCCACTATTGCTACTGTCTTTCCATTTTCTTTAATTGGATTTGCAACAAACATAGCAGGGGCATCATTACTTGGTGCATAAGGTCTCATATCTACAATTGTAAAACCATCTTTCTGAACAGCTTTTTTCCAAACCTCTGCGAGTCCACTTGATTTTAAATATCCAGTCGAGAGATTTTCACCAATATCTGGCTCTTTAAATGCAGTGTATAAAACATGTCCATGTTCAGCACAAATTATAAAAACATCATAAAATTCATACTCTTTTATATAGTTTTGAAAAAATGCTTCGTGTTTTTCATACTCTTTTTGGACTAACTTATGTTTAAATGGAAAATTAGCATCTGCTTTTATATCTAATTTATGATGAATTTTTTTCAAATTTTTAGTTAATTTTTTAACATCACTACTTTCACTTAAAACATCAATATCAGCTTTTTTTATTTTAAAAAATGCTTCAATTTGATTCTTTTTAATTTTTTTAAGAGCAGTTAGTTGATTATAACTAGCTTCCATTAAAGAATTACTTGCTTTATTAACAGATATTACGCCTATTAACACCCCCACCATTAACATTCCTAATAATTTTAACAAAATTATTTTTGCTTTAATTGATAAATTACTAAACATTAAATTTCAACCTTTTTTATATTAAGCTTAATTTTATTATAATCCAATCTTATTTAATAAATCTTTTTAAGATAATATTAACAAATAAATCAAAGTTTGATTAAATTGATAAAATTACAAGAACGTAATTTTATCAATTTAATTGAAGTTAAAATATACAAAATTGTTTAAAAATTAAGCTATTTTATCTTTACTATTTTATCACTACACCAAGAGGCTAAATTTAAGTCGTGAGTTATTAATAAAATTGCAACATTATCTATCAAGTTAATAAGTAATTTCATAACATCTAAAGCTGTAATATTATCAAGTGCAGAGGTTGGCTCATCTGCTAAAATTAATTTTGGTTTCATTAAAATAAGTCTTAGTATTGAGCATCTTTGAAGTTGTCCACCACTTAACTCAAATGGTTTTTTAAATAGTAAATCGTGAGATAAATTTAATTTTTTTAATAATCCAAAACTTTTATTTAATAGCGTCTCTTCATTTAATTTAATTACATCACAAATTTGTTCAATTATAGTGTATGATGGAGCAAATGAGCTATATGGGTCTTGAAAAATTTGTGAGATAGATTGTTTTTTTATACTTCCACTTAAAGGTTTAAGCTCACCTGTAATCAATTCAAACAGTGTAGATTTTCCACTTCCACTCTCGCCCACAATAGAGATAACCTCACCTTTTTTTAACTCTAATGAAAAATCTTTATATAATAATTTATCTTTTGTGTAACCAAATGTTAAATTTTCTATTTTTAAAATTTTTTGCATTATATTTTTAAACTCCTATTTCTTACTAAAATTATGTTAAAATCAGAAAAAATTATACATTAAAAAGGTTAAGATATGTCAAAAATGTGGTCAGGAAGATTTAAAGAGAGTCAAAGTACACTCTTGGATGAATTTAACGCTTCAATATCATTTGATAAAAATTTATATTTAGATGACATAAATGGCTCAATTGCACACTCTCAAATGTTAGCAGAAGAGGGGATTTTAACACAAAAAGAAGCAGATGATATACGAGATGGCTTATTGCAAATTAAAGATGAAGTTGATACAGATAGATTTCAATTTAATATCTCTGATGAAGATATACATATGGCAATTGAAAATAGATTAACTCAAATTATAGGTAATACGGGTAAGAAACTTCATACTGCAAGAAGTAGGAATGACCAAGTAGCACTCGATTTTAGACTATTCGTACAGAGAAAAAATAGTGAAATTTCAAAACATATTTTAAATTTAATTGATACTTTTATAAATTTATCAAAAAATCATACTACTACATTAATACCAGGAATGACACATCTTCAACACGCTCAACCTATCAATTTTGGATATCATCTATTGGCCTATGCAAGTATGTTTAAGAGAGATTATGAGAGATTTGAGGATAGCTTTAAGAGAAATAATTATTCACCTATAGGATGTGCTGCATTAGCTGGAACTCCTCACGATATAAATAGAAGTGCTACTGCACAAAAATTAAATTTTATAGCTCCAACTATCAATTGTCTTGATACCGTTAGTGATAGAGATTTTGCACTTGAGATATTATTTAATATTTCAACTATGATGATGCACATCTCAAGACTTGCTGAAGAGTTAATTTTATGGAGTAGTTATGAGTTTAAATTTATAACAATAAGTGATGCTTACTCTACTGGAAGCTCAATTATGCCTCAAAAGAAAAACCCTGATGTGCCTGAACTTTTAAGAGGAAAAACAGGAAGAGTAAATGGAAATTTAATTTCACTTTTAACTGTAATGAAAGGTCTGCCACTAGCTTATAATAAAGATATGCAAGAGGATAAAGAGGGTGTTTTTGATAGTGTAGAGAGTATTCAAATTTCACTTGAAATTTTAAATGAAGTTATTAAAACTATGAGTGTAAATACTGATAAGATGGAAGAGGCTTGTGCTATTGGACACTTAACTGCTACTGATTTGGCTGATTATTTAGTTAAAAATTGTAATATCGCTTTTAGAGAAGCACATTTTATTACGGGTGAAGCTGTGGCACTAGCTGAATCTAAAAAGATAGATATAAGTGAGCTTAGTTTAGATGAGCTTAAAAGTATAAATAATAAAATTAAAGCTGATGTTTTAGAAGTTTTAAATTTAAAAAATTCAATGAATGCAAGAGATTCTTATGGTGGAACTTCAACAGCACAAACTTTAAAACAGATTGAGTATTTTAAGAATTGGTTAGAAAAATTGGAAGAAGTAAATTAAATTTTATCTAAATCTTCTCTGATTTCATTAATAATTTTAATATACTCATTAACTAAATTTAAATTTCCATCTAAATATCTTCTGTATGCAAATGAAGTAACTTTAAAATAATTTATTTTATTTAAATCACTATTTTTATTATCTTCTAAATAACTATTAAATTTATTAGTTATAGAGTTATGAGTTGTAATTTTAGCACTATAATTTAAAAATTTTTGATACTCTATTTTATTATTATCACTTAAAATAAATTTAAAATCATTTTTTATTTTCGATAAAA
>JADGEE010000013.1:39493-43992 GCA_016744535.1 Campylobacteraceae bacterium | reverse complement strand
ATATAAAATATAATCTTTTTTTTCATTTTCTAAAATATTTTTTACATTAATATAATTTTTTGTAAGTTGGAGATTTACAGTTTCAAAATTTAAAATTTTTTCCTCTAAATTTTTAAAAAAATCTTCTATTCCTTCTTTAGTTTTGCAAGAAATTTTATAAATACCTATAATATTTTTATATTTTTTAGTTAAATAAGGCGATAAATTAAAAGATGGATTTTCATCTAATTTATTTATTACTAAAAAAATTTTAGAATTTAAACTCATAGTTGAAATATAATTTAACCACAATTTAATATTATAATTTACTCTACTATCTACAACTAATATATATATACTTCTTTTTGAAAAAAATATTTTATGAATAGAGTGCATTATTGCCTGTCCGCCAAAATCCCAAACTCTTACACTAATATCTTTATTATCTTGTTTTATTTTCCAAATATTTATATTTATTCCGTGAGTTTGTGTTTCATAAGCGTTAAAATAATCTTTGGTAATTCTATTAATTAACGATGTTTTACCAACTCCACCATCTCCAACAACTAAAATTTTAACTTCATTAAGAGGTATTAGTCTATTATTATTTTTATTAAAATAATTTTCTATTGCCTCTTTTCCTGCATTAATTATCTCAATAGGTGGTTTTTCAAGTGGATTTAAATCTAGCTTTAACTCTAAATTTAAATCAAATAACTCTTTTGGTAACTCTTTTATCTTATTTGCTCTAATATCCAATAATTTTAAATTTTTTAATTCTAATAACTCATTTGGTAACTCTTTTATTTCGTTATTTACACAGTAAAGTTTTTCTAAGTTTTGAAGATATTTTATCTCTTTTGGTAAAATATTTATACTTTTATGTTTAAAAGATAAGAAAGTTATTTTTTCTAAGTCTGAAATTTTTAATTTATTTATTGGATAAGTTTTATTAATATCCTCTAAACTTATATCATTTGAAAAATTTTTAATAAAACTTAAAATACTATTTTTATCCATAAATTTCCGATAAATTAATATCTATTTTTTCACTACTACTAAAAGAGTGTTTTACTCTTTTTATTGGAATAATTGTACTCTCTAAAATTTTTATTTTTTTATAATCATATTTACAATTACTTTGTTGATTTGCAATAAAACAGTAAATATTTAATTTTTTATCTTGATATTTTTTAGTAAAACTCATTAATGTAAATAACCAAGTAATTGAATTTTTAAACTTTTTTGAAACACTACTTGTATTACAATTTGTGCTTTTCATCTCTATTAAAATTATATTGACTATATTCTCATTTATATGTAGTAGAATCGTTTCAGCTTTTTTTGGTTTTATCTCAAATATTAGTAAATTATCTTTTAAATTTTCAATTTCAAATTTAATAAATTCACCATCTAAATCAAAATTTATATTTAACTCTTTTAAACTATTGTTTTTTTGATTTTCTTCTACAACAGAGAGTTTATCTAATTTTTGTATAAATAAATTTTTATTTATAAACTCTATTAAATGATTTTCAACTCCTATATTTTGATTTTCAATTATCATCTTAAACTCTCAAAAAATGTATCCTCTATTAAATTAAGTTCTTCATCAACTTCTGTAAATGTACCAAAGTGCATACCAAAACCATTAATTTTATACTCTTTTACACTTCCATCTCCAAAGTAATAAATTTTTATATCATCTTTTGAAAAGTTTATATTATTATCAATTTTCAACTCTTCTTCATCTATTAACTTTTTAATATCCAAGCCTTTTTGTTTTGATAAATCCATTAATATATAATTTATAAATACTCTTGCAATAACGCTACTATGAGTGGCTAAAAGTAATTTATTATTTTGTGCAAACTTTAGTAAAATTTCTGTTATTTTTATCTTTATTTTTGGATGTAAATTAAGTTCAGGTTCATCGATTAGTAAAAAGTTATTTTTATTTTTTAGCCAAAATTTAAAATAAAAGTATAAAAGAGTTAATTGATTTGTCATTGATGAACTTAAAAACATAGGTATTTTTTCTCCCTCTTTTGGTTCAAAAAACAACTCATCACTCTCTTTTATAATCTCTCCTCCTAATATATTTTCTAACTCTTTTGTAATTTCAGTTTCCATTGGATTTTGTAAATTGCTTATCATCATATTTATAATATTTTTAATAGGAAGTGTTTGAGATGAATTTGAACTTTCTATAATTGGTTGTAAAGCTTTATAATATTGAGGTAAAAACTCTCTAGTTGATGGAATGTATGTTGTATTATAATTTATAAAATTTTCAATAATACTAAAGATTATTTTATTATTAATATTTTTATCTTCTGAAATAATATCTATTTTAGAGTTGTCTCTATTTTTTGAAAAATTTATATCACTTATAAATAAATTTAAATACTCTTGATAATCAACATTTATTTCAAAATCTAAATTTAATTTAAAGTTAAAAATTTTAGAAACTACTTTTTTTAACTCATTTGAAAACTCTTTAAATATAGCTTTTATATTACTCTCTTTTAAATCTATACTAGAGTTTTCAATTTTTAATTCATAATTTAACTCTTTTATTAAGTTACTGTGATTAAATATAGCCCAAATGAGTTGAGAAACATAACTTTTTCCTGAACTATTTAAACCCACAAAAACTATAATTTTTTTAGATAAATCAATTTCACTTTCTATATTTATTGAAGCTACTTTCTTTAAAATTAATTTCACTTTTTAGCCTTTTTAAAAAATCCCCAGACAGTTTTTATTAAATTTTTTGTATTTATTTTTGCACCATAAATATCTATCTCTTCAAATTCTATAATTTTATCGGCTTTTTCGATATTACTCTCTTTCTCTTCTCTCTTATAACCAACCATTCCTAAAAATTCTTTTACACTATATTTTTGCATAGCACCATCAGGGATAAAACTCTCCTCACCCATATTTTCAAGATTTATTAAATGTTGATAACTAACGCTTAAATTATCGTTAATTACAATTTTTTCATCATATTTTAACTTTTCAAAAGAGTTATTTATATCTAATAATACTTTTCTAATATATGCAAAATAGTCTCTTTTTTGTTTACCTTGTACAAAAATAAATATCTTTTTATCTTCTATATCAGCTTTTATAACTGCTGTTGAGTTAAAATCTTTACTTTTGATTACAACTCCAGTTCTCCATCTAAGTTTATCTTTTATATCTAAGTTAATATTTACTATAAATTGAGTAACAATCGAATGAGGTAAAAAATCATAAACAAAAATAAATTTAAGTGAATTTTTATAATCAAATTTAAATTTAGGCTCATTGACTTCAAGTAAGTCAGGTAATAAAATTTTATCTTTATTAAATCTATAACATAATTTAAATTTTTCCATAATTTTAATAATATAGTTATATTTATCTTTTGGATATTTATAATCTTCTTCATTATTAGGTTTTAAAATTTCATCTAATTTTTTTAATATTAAAACCCCTTTAGTCTCTGCTAAAATATCAGAATTTATTATTTTATAAACTGCCGTTGTTAGCCATTTAGGGTTTAAAACTTGAGTATCGTTTAACTCTAAATCATCAAAATGTAAAATAATTCCTAAATCATTTAAAAAATTAATTAAAGTATTTTGCACACTTTTACTATCTATATCATTATTTTCACAAATTTTATCGTACTCACTAAAAGAGATATAATCTTTAGTATTATTTTCTAAATATGTTTTGACATCAAACCAATTTTTAGCAAATTGTGTCCCTATCATTTCATCTGTTGAAAGTTCTTTATATAGAATTTTTAAAAGCTCTTTTACTCCGCGACTATCTTTACAAGATACTTTAAAAAAATCTACAATATTTGGATATTTTTTTTGTAAAAAAGTTCTATTTAAATCAAAGCTAGGGTGTTCATCATATTTATTAAGCACTATTAAAACTTTAGAATCTCCTCCGAATGTTTTAATATGTTTTAGCCAATACTCTGGGTTCTCCTCTTTTCGTCCATCAAGCACTAAAAGATAAAGACTTCTTTTTGATAAAAAAAACTGATGAGTTGCGTGCATTATCTCTTGACCGCCAAAATCCCAAACTCTTACACTAATATTTTTATTGTCTTGTTTTACTTTCCAAATATCAATATTTATGCCGTGTGTTTGTAATTCTTCAGGATTAAAATAATCTTTGGTAATTCTATTAACTAATGAAGTCTTTCCAGCCCCACCATCACCAACAAGTAAAAGTTTTACTTCATTTAATGCTTGTTTATCTTTAGATTCATAATAATTTTTAATCGCCTCTTGACCTTGTTCTATTATTTCAAGTGGAGGAAATTTTATTGGGTTACTTTCTATATTTATTGCACCTTTTACATTCCAATCATTAACAATATTAAAGTTAAAAACCTCAGCTAACTTATAAGGAATATCACTTATTTGAGGATTATAACTTAAATCTAAAGTTTGCAAACTCTTTAAATCTTTTAGAATTGAAATATCACTTATTTTATTAGAATTTAAATC
>JADGEE010000013.1:0-39393 GCA_016744535.1 Campylobacteraceae bacterium | reverse complement strand
TTTAGAATTGAAATATCACTTATTTTATTAGAATTTAAATCTAAAGTTTGCAAACTCTTTAAATCTTTTAGAATTGAAATATCACTTATTTGAGGATTAGAATTTAAATCTAAAGTTTGCAAACTCTTTAAATCTTTTAGAATTGAAATATCACTTATTTGAGGATTATAACTTAAATCTAAAGTTTGCAAACTCTTTAAATCTAATAAAGGTTCTATATTTTTGATGAGGTTTCTTCTTAAATTTAACTCATTTAAACTTTTAAATTCAAAAATTTCATTAGGTATTTTATTTAAAAATAAGTCATATAAGAAGAGTCCTACAACTTGATTATTATTATTTAATTTATAACCTCTTTTATTCCAAGTATTTTTATTTTCTGCATTTATATCTAATTGCTCAAACTTGGTGTTTAACTTTTTTTCTAACTCTTCTAAAATTTTTAAATCATTCATAAATTACCTTTTTTATGTATTAAGCTGATACTTCAATTCTACATAAAGCTTGTTTATCTTGTAATTTTTTATAAAGAGATTTAGGACTAAACTCTAAACCATTTTTCCAAGCTAAAGCACCAAGTTCTATAAAAAAATCTTTAAAATAAGAGATGTCTTTTAGAGGTTTTGTTAATTCCGTCTCTTTTGATAAAAGATATGAAAAATCAATTAAACCTTTTTCATTTGTAGAAAATATAACTTCTATTGAGTAATTTTTTTTATATTTTGCTTCAATAATTTTAATCATTATCTGCTCCTTTTATTTTATCGAGAGGTTTTAAAGATATAGCTTTTTCCCAATTAGAGAGTAACTCTTCTCTATGTTCATCTATCCACTCTTGAACTATTTTAAGTGCTTTTTTGGGTAACTTTCCCTCTATAATTTCACCTGTATTTATAGAAATATAAGCTTCAAAACCTTGATACTCAACATGAAAATGTGGAGGGTTATGGTCATCATGATACATTCTAATATAAATACCAAAAAAATATGATATTACAGGCATTTTTATCCTTATAATTTATATTTAAAATTCACTACTTTTTCAAGTAATTTCCATCAATCCACAAACCTCTTTGTTATATTGCTATATGCACAAATTCGTCTATCTCTTAAAAAAGGCCATATTCGTCTAACTTCTTCACTTCGCTTTTTGTCTATATCAACTATTATCACTTCCTCTTTGTTATCGCTTCCTCTAGCTAAAAATTCGCCTTGTGAGCCGACTACAAAGCTATTTCCCCAAAATCTAATTCCATCAAAAACACCACTCTTATCACTCTCAAAACCTACTCTATTAATTGCAATTACTGGGATACCATTTGCAATAGCGTGTCCTCTCTGGATTGTTACCCACGCTTCTAGTTGTCTCTCTTTTTCTTCTTTTAGGTCTTCGTCAAACCAACCAATTGCAGTTGGATAAATTAAAATTTCAGCCCCAGCTAATGCCATAAGTCTCGCAGCTTCTGGATACCATTGATCCCAACAGATTAAAATACCTAATTTTCCTACACTTGTTTGAATTGGTTTAAATCCTAAATCACCCTCTGTAAAATAGAATTTTTCATAAAAAGCTGGGTCATCAGGAATGTGCATTTTACGATACATTCCAGCTTCGCTTCCATCACTATCAAATACAACTGAAGTATTATGATAAAGCCCTGCTGTTCGCTCTTCAAATAGACTTGTAACAAGTACAATTTCATTATCTTTTGCAACTTTAGAAAAGATTCTTTTATTTTTTTGCCAATTTTTAGCTAACTCAAAATTTTCTACATCTTCACTTTGACAGAAATACTCACTTGTATGTAACTCTTGAAGACATACAAGCTTAGCCCCTTTTAGTTTAGCTTCTTTTATCATATTAATGGTTTTTTGAATAGTTTTTTTTCTAGTTTTATGAAATTTTTGTTGAATTAATGCTATTTTCATTTACACTCCATTTTAGGAATAGATACTTTAAACTCTACTCCTATTTTTTCATTTTTATCATTTAAAATATTTTTTGCTTCAATTTCACCACTCATATTATGTATAATAGTTTGTGACATATAAAGTCCTACACCACTCCCTTTACCTTCATCTTTAGTAGTAAAATTTGCATCAAAAATATGTGGTAAAATCTCATCTTTGATTCCACCTGCATTATCTATTATATAGAGTATAATATGTTCATTTTTTTCTAGTTTAAAAATAATTTCCCTATTTAAGTGATTTATATTTCTCTCTTTAAAAGCATCTCTTGCATTATTTATAATATTTAATATCACATGTTTATACTCATTTGGATAACCACAGTTTTTTATATTTTCATCTATATCTACATTAACTTGAATTTTACTTTTTATAAAATCATCTTTAACCAAAAGTAGTGTTGAATTTATAACATCAACTATTTTAAATTCAATTTTTTCCTTATTTGGTCTAAAAAAACTTCTAAACTCATCTAATGTATTTGTCATATGATGAATTTGGGATAGAATTTTTTTTGAAACATCATTACTATATTCTAAATCCATCTCATTTACTTCAAATTTAAATGGAATCTCAATTGCATAGAGACTTAAAATTGATAGAGGTTGTTTCCATTGATGAGCTATTGAATCTATCATTTCACCAACTGCTGCCATTTTTGACTGTTTTATTAAAAGTCTCTCTTGATTTATTCTTAAAATAGCAATAGTAGCTAAAGAGGCGAGAGAGTTTGCAACCTCTTTATCATCTAAGTTAAATGAACCTAATTTAGAGTTTTCTATTTTATTTATTAATTGTAAAACTCCTATTGATTCACCTTTAGGATCTTTCATTGGAACTGTTAAAATGGATTTTGTATGATAATTTGTACTCTTATCAAAGTTTTTTACTCCTCTTAAGTCAAACTCTTCATTTTTATATACATCTTTTATATTTATAACTTTTTTATGTAAAACAGAATTAGCAGATAATATACCTATATTCTCTCTTCCATATTCATCAAAAAGCTCAATTGGAGTCCAATTTATATCTTCTCTCTTATTCAAATGGATATTAAGAGTATCATTTTGAACAACTATAAAGCTAAGCTTTGACCTGTCTTTTAAATAAATAGTACCACCGTCAGCTAAAGTAAACTCTCTTGCATCACTTAAAATTCTCTCTAAAAGCTTATTTAAATCACTCTCTAAACTAAGTGCTATACTAAGTTGATTTAACTCTTTTATCTTATCTTTTTGCTTCTCTATTAAAGTGATATCATTAAAAGTAAATAATTTATGTTTAATACTATTTAACTCTATCTCTTTTAATATAACTCTATATATTTTCTCTTCACCTTTTGTCTCTATTAAAACTCTATTTTTAGATAAATCTTCATCTATATCATTTAAATTATTTAAAAAACTATCTTTTTTTATAAAAAGTTCATTTAAACTTATCTCTTTATCACATATTTTTTTTAATAAAGTTGCTTCAAACATATCTCTAAAAGCTGAATTTATAAATTTCACCTCATCTAAATTAAATAATACTGATGGATTTGGATAAGCGTTTGTAATCTCTTTTAATGTATCTGTGGTCGTCTCATTTATTCTCTCTTGTGTAAGTTTTTGCTCATACTCTTTAGCTTTTTTTCTATCATTAATTAATTTAGAAACAAAATAGAGTGTATTAAGAGTTAAAGTTCTATCTACAGGTTTTACAATATATTTATCAATTCCAAGCTCAATTGCTTTCATTAAATAATCTGTATCATTAAAAGCTGTAGTTATTATAATAGGAATATTTTGATCTAAACTTTTTATTTCACTAATCATATCTAGCCCGTCCATTATAGGCATTCTAATATCAGTTATAACTATATCTAATCTATTTTTATTAAAAGTATCTAACCCCTCTTTACCATTTTCAGCGATTATAACTTTTTTAAAAAATTTGTTAAAAATATTTTCCATTTGAACTCTTATATCATAATCATCTTCTACATACAAAATAGATAACTCTTTAGTTAAATTTTTCAATTTTTTCATATCTACCATTTTATACCCTAATTTTTAAATTATAATTGTAAACTTAGCTCCATTTCCACCATCATTTTTACTATTTTCAACTTCAATACTACCATTAAAACTTCTCTCTAATATATTTTTTGACATATAAAGACCTATTCCAGTCCCTTTCCCTTCCTCTTTTGTAGTAAAGTATGGATTAAAAACTTTATCAATTATATTTTTTGGTACTCCACCTGCACTATCTTCAATAGATATAAAAAATTTATCTTTTACTCTATTAATTAAAACTTTAACTATTTTTTTCTCTATCTCTTTATCATCAAAAGCATCTCTGGCATTATTAATTAAATTGAGTAAAACTTGTTCTAACTCATTTTTATGCCCCAAATACTCTAAATTCTCATCAACTTCAACTATAAATTCAATCTCTCTATATTGAAATTGAGCATCTATTAAGTTTTTTATATCATTAAATAAATCAATAAATTTAAATTTCTCTTTCTCTTTATTTGGTTTAAAAAAATTCATAAAATCATCAATAGTTGAGCTCATTTTTTGAGATTGCATCTCAATATTTTTAAGTCCCTCTTCTAAAATTGCTGGTGTTAAACTCTCAAGTTCACTCTCTAGTGAAATATCAATAGTAACTGAAGTTATAACATTTAAAGGCTGTCTCCATTGGTGTGCAATCATATTTATCATTTCACCCATTTGTGCTAGTCTTGATTGATGAAACATCAATTCATCTTTAGCCCTATTCTCTTCTATCTCTTTTTGAATTTTTTGCTCTAATTTCTTTTTATAATTTTCTATACTTGTAATATCAGTTAAATTTACAATATACTCTATTTTTCCCATAGTTTCAATTTTTTTCACACTTAAAACAAAAACAAAATATTTTTTATCTCTCTTTATTACAGCTTTATAATTCTCTCTTTTTCCATTTAAAATATACTCTATCCAATTTTGATTATTTATATCTTTATATACATATCCATATTTATCAACTTTAACAAAAACATCACTGATACAACTATATTTTTCTCTAAATTTCTTAACATTATTAAATTCTTTAAAAAATTCAAAAAAAGATTTATTTGCATTAATTAAATACGTCCCATTACTTACAATTACAATATCAGGATTTGCATCAAAAAGTATTTTAATATATAAATTTTTTGCCTCTAGGATTTTAGTTTTTAGAATAAAATCAGTAGCTGTAACTAAAGTATTAAGTAATGTCTCTTTTTTGATAGGTTTCGTTAAATATTTATCAACACCTACATCAATAGCTTTTAATAATATATCTTGATCATAATAAGCTGACGCAATTACAATTGGTGTATTTAAATTTATCTCTTTTATGGCTTTTGACATCTCAAGTCCACTCATAATGGGCATATTAATATCTGTGAGAACCATATCAGGATTCTCTTTTTTAAATAGCTCTAACCCCTCTGCTCCATCTCTAGCTACAAATACATTTTTAAAGTGTCTAATTACCATTTTATGCATAAAGGTTCTAATTAAATCTTCATCTTCAACCAGTAAAAGGGTTGTATTTTTCAATTTTTCTAAATTACTTTCCATAAAATTCCTAAATAGAGTTGAATTATTTTAAAGCTGGTGGAGTTACTTTTATAGAATCTTTTAAATACTCTTTTCCCGAGCGACCTATGTTATTTAAATTTATATTTAATTTTTCATCAATTACATTATCTTCAAAAAAGTAACTATTAACTTTTAATATAATTGGTATAGTTTTACTATCTTCAAGTTCTATCTCTTTATAAAAATCACAAAATATTGCTGACTTTACTCCATTAACTATTGGAGGGTAATTATCTAAAATATTTTTTGTTTCAATATCAAAACTATCGGCTTCACTTATATGTTTTTCTAACTCTTTTGAGCTAAAGTGCATCTTCTCTAAATGTGCCTCATCTATTAAACATATTGTAGCTTTTTTAGTCTCTAAAATATTTAAGAGTGTATCTTTCTTTTCGCCACTGCTTTTATGTCCAATTGATACAATAATAGTTGCCGGTTCACTTGAAATTGGGATAAAATAACTAAATGGAGCAATATTTATAACTCCATTATATTTAGTTACTATCCAAGCGATAGGGCGAGGAATAATGCTTTGTGACATAACTTTATATCTTTTTGCAGGTTCAAGTTTATTAAACTCTAAAATCATCTAACTAACTCAACTCTTCTAACTTGATTACCATTTAAAATTACTCTAACTCTATCCATTGCTCTATATATAATAGGACGATTAGTGTCTATTTTATTTACAGTAGTTATATAACTTCCATTATCAAGTTTTATTACTAACTCTTGACCTGTATCTTTATTCATTTGGTTTCCTGCAAATCCTCCCAGAAGTACACCGCCAACAGTAGCTAAATCTTTACCTCTTCCACCTCCTACTTGATGACCTGCAACTCCACCTAATACTGCACCTAAACCAGTACCAACTCCACTATCACCAATCTCTACTTGCCTAACTTCCGTTACCAAACCATAAACCATAGTTTGAACTTGTTGATAACTAGATTGTGAATAGTTATACCCTGTACTTCCTATACATCCTGTAAAAACTAAAGCTAAAATAGATAAAAAAGATAACTGTCTCATTTGAGTTCCTTTTTTGATTTTTGAGACTATTATATCACAAGTTAATTAATTTCAAAACTCTTTTTTGTTACATTAATAGAAAACAAAGGATTGTAATGGAATGCGAATTTCCAAGTGTAAACTCAAATAGTAATGAGATAGAAATGATATTAAAAGAGACTAAAACTATCGCTATTGTAGGTCTTTCTCCAAATCCTCAAAAAGATAGCCATAGAGTTGGAAAATACCTACAAATGTCTGGATATAAAATTATTCCAATTTATCCAAAAGAGGATTATATTTTAGGCGAGAGAGTTTATCGCTCACTAGCAGATATAAAAGAGCCTGTTGATATGATAAATATTTTTAGAAAACCAGAAATTGTAAATCAAATAGTAGATGAAGCTATTACTAAAGGCAATATAAAAGTAATTTGGACACAACTAGGAATCGTAAATAATGAAGCTAGTGCAAAAGCTAAAGAGGCTGGGATGAAAGTAGTTCAGAATCACTGTACAAAAATAGAACATCAAATATTAAAAGGTTCACTTTAATGTTAAAATTTAATTTAATAGAAGAGGCAAGAGAGAGAATAAAAGATATAGTAGTTAAAACTCCTCTCTCTTTAGCACCAAATTTAAGCCTATTATCAGAAGCTAAAATATATTTAAAAAAAGATAATTTACAACTTACTGGAGCTTTTAAATTAAGAGGTGCTTTTAATAAAATAGCATCATTAAGTGAAGCAGATAGGAAAAGAGGAATAACAGCTGCAAGTGCTGGAAATCACGCTCAAGGTGTCGCGTTTAGTGCAAATCACTTTAATATTCCAGCTACTATTATTATGCCTGAAGCTACACCTCTTACAAAAGTAAATGGTGTTAAAGATTATGGAAGTGAAGTTATATTAAAAGGCTCAAATTATGATGAAGCTTACGCTTATGCAGTTAAATATGCAAAAGAGAATAATTTAGCATTTATCCACCCATTTGCAGATAATGAGATAATCGCAGGTCAAGGCACAATAGGATTAGAGATTTTAGAAGATATTGAAGATATTGATATAGTTATAGTTCCTGTGGGAGGTGGCGGATTAATTAGTGGAATTTCAAGTGCAATAAAACATAAAAATCCTAAAGTAAAAATTATTGGTGTGACAGCAAAAGGTGCTCCCGCTATGAAAGAATCATTTATTGCTAAAAAACCGATAGATTCACTTAATGTGCGAACTATTGCTGATGGAATTGCCGTTAGAGATACATCTGAATTTACATTAAAATATATTTTAGAGTCAGTAGATGATATTATTGAAGTTTGTGATGAGGAGATAGCAAATGCAATTCTATTTTTATTAGAAAAGCAAAAATTAGTAGTTGAGGGAGCTGGGGCTGTCGGAGTTGCCACAATTTTACATAATAAAATAGATGTTAAAGATAAAAAAGTAGCAATATTATTAAGTGGCGGAAATATAGATGTAACAATGCTCTCTATTATTATAGAAAAAGGGCTTTTAAAATCATTTAGAAAAATGAAACTTCAAGTAACTCTAATTGATAAACCAGGGGCATTAACTGAATTGACTGAAATACTAAGAGATTGTGGAGCAAATATTGTCCAAATTGGATATGATAGAACTTCAACAAGCTTGGCTTACGGTGATGCAAATGTAACAATAGCAGTTGAAACAAAAGGTGAAAGCCATCAAGATGAGGTACGGACAAAATTAAAAGCGTATAAGCTTAAATTTAAAGAGATTAATTAAAAAGATTTTAAAAGGTTAAACGATGTCTATTACAATTGATTTAAATAAATTAGATAATATAGATAAATATTTAAAAGTAGTTACTTCTATGTTAAATGAGGTTAAAACAAAAATAGAGTTAGATGATATTGTTAAATTAATTATATCAGTTGAAAAAAAATATAAATACTTTCATAGAGATGATAATAATATTTATAAAGATATAGCTTTAACTCTTAGAGGTTTTATAAAAAGTGTTATTTTTGGAGGAAATTTACCTGATAGAGATTATCTATATTTATATGTTATATTTAATAATTTAGAAATAGATATTGACGAAGGGCTTAACTCTCAAATTCCTATATTAAAAGATAGTTTAAATCACTTAGAAGATAACTCTATTGAGAAAATAATTACTAATGAAACTATATTTTTAATTGAAATTTTAAATACAAATACTAAAAATGGATTTGAAAACTACTTAAAAGAGATTCTGATATTTAAATCTAATTTAACTGATATTGAATCTACAAGAGAGTTTATAATTGAATTTTTTTATTTATTAAATTTAAATTTTGAAGATATTAAGTCACTTTTAAGTGAACTTTTTGAAAAAGATTTTTATTTAAATCTATCTTATGAGAAACAACGCTCAATTTGTAATTGGTCTTTACATGTAATATATAATTTAAATAATTTCTTTACACCTTCAAAATGGGCAAATTTTTATCCAAAATGGAAAGAGATATTTTATAAATATTTAAAAGATAAAGAGGTTGATAGGGCTTTATATTTTCAATTTTTTATATATCATTTTATGGGAAATAGTTTTCAAGATAATAGTGAATGGAAAGTTTTTAATGAAGAGATAAATATTCCTGCAAGTAGAGTTTATAAAAAATGGGGAGAAGATAACTCTTTAATAAAACCAAAAGAGAAAATTAATAGAGATAAAAAGATAAAAATTGCTCTTTTAATGGATAGAATATCTTTTAATTCACAATTTAAAGTCGAATTTTCTATCTTAAAAGCATTAAGTTTAAATGAAGAGTTTAATAAAAAATATGAGATAGCAATATATTCAGCAAATTATTTTGAAAAAAGTATGGATAATATTGAATTAATAGAATCAATAAAAGGGTTGAATATTAATTTTTATAGTCCAGCTAATGAATTTATGAAATTAGGATATTATAATTCACATTTAGATAAATCATTAAAAATTAGAGAGACTTTAATTAATGATGAAATTGATATTTTAATTACTAATATGAATGGTCAAGGTATTAACACTTTTTTACTCGCAAATAGATGTGCCACAAAACAAGTATATTTTGGACACGGTGAATTACATTTTAATATAGATGGAATTGATAATAGAATGACTATGGGAAGTGTAGATGAAGCACAAGAGCAAATAATTGAAGGTTTTAAAGTTCAAGTTTATAAAAATATTGTAGATATAGACTTTTTAAACCCTGTATTAAATGAGATAGAGTTAAAAGAGATTAAAGATATTAAAAATAATTATCCTAAAAATACAATTTATTTAGGAACTATTGGTAGATTAGTAAAATTAGACAATAGAGAGTATATAAAAATTGTTTTAAATTTATTAAAAAAGTATTCAAATACAGTCTATCTTGCTTGTGGTATTGGCGGGGAGAGTAATATTAAAGAGTTAATTCAAGAAGTAAATAAAGAGATATCTTTAGAAAATTTAGAAGATAGATTTATCTTTACAGGTTTAGTTAATGCCCATATTTATGGAAATATAATAGATATATTTTTAAATACTTTTCCACAATCTCAAGGAACATCTCTACTAGAAATTATGGCAAAAGGAAAAGTAGTAATTTCAATGTATTTAAAAGATTGGGAGGAGATAAATAAATTAGTTCCAAAAGAATCTATAATAAATTCAATAGATGAGTATGAAGAGTTAAGCGCAAAAGCGATTAGTAATAGAAAAACTTATAATAAATTATCAAAATTATGTAAAAATAGTGCGTTAAATTATGCTAATTTAGATGAGAGTGCAAAATCAATAGTTAAAATATTTGATAAAATTATAGAGGATTAAAAATGAATTGTACTATTTGTAATTCTAAATTAAAAGATATTTTTAAATTAAAAAATATTCCTTTTAGCGTATTTTGGGATTATGATAAAAAGAAATTAAATTTTGAAATTTCTATATGTGAAAATTGTGGTTTCATAGTTCAATCTTCTGCATATAGTAATTTTGAATTTGATAAAATTTCAAATAGTGCATATATTGATTATGATATGACTCACACTTCATTTCCAAATTTAGATTTATTAAAAAAAAAATCTTTAAAATTTTTAGAAGATAATTTAAATTTAGAGGAGTTAAATAGTGCCTTAGAGGTTGGTTCAGGTAGAGGAGATTTTTTATATTTATTAAAAGAGAAGAATCCTCACTTAAATATTTTAGGGTGTGAGCCATCAACTAAAGAGAGTTTTATTCCGACTATTAATGCTTTTTTTACAGAAAAATTATTCTCAAACAAATTTGATATTCTAATCGCTAGATTTGTATTAGAACACATTAAATACCCCCATAAATTTTTAAAAACTTTAAAAAGCGTTATAAGTGATAGTGGATATTTATATATAGAAGTTCCAAATGTAGATTTTTATATTAAAAACTATATAAATGAGTTTTGTCCAGAGCATATAAATTACTTTTCAAAAATATCAATAGAAAATTTACTTATAAATTTAGAATTTGAGTTAATTAAAATTGATACCTCATTAGATACCATATATTTAATAGCAAAAAAAATTATAAATAATAATATAAAAACTATACAAAAAGAGAACTCTAAATCAAATATATTAAAAAACTATTTTGAATCTAAAGAGATAATAGTCAAAAAAATAGTAAATTATATAAAAAGTGGTAAAAAAATTATATTTTATGGAAGTGGTAATATGTTTATTTGGAACTACTATACACTAAATATAATGTTAAAAAAATTAGATTTAAATTTAAAAGATTTTGTATATTTAGTAATTGATGATAATAAAAATCCTCCAAAATTCACTAAAAGTTTTAATATAAAAATAATCAATAGAGAAGAGTTTAAGAGTGAAGATAACTCTCAATATATAGTAATTATCTCAATTGCAAATTTAGAATTAGCAAAAAAATTATATTCAAATATTAAAGATGATAGTTTTACAGATATTATAATCCCTTGGAGTTTAAATAATGTATAATTATAATTGTCCTATATGTAAAAGTAAAAATATAAAAATAGTTTTAACTTTTAAAAATCGCCCTTATAGTATATTTTGGAAAGATGATAATTTACCTACACTAAATTTAAAAGTTGCAAAGTGTAGTGATTGCGATTTTCTATTTCAAGCTTCAGCTTATAAAAAAAAATACAGTAAAATAATGAGTAAAATATATAATAACTATTTTGTTGTTGGAGATATGAATAAAAATTTTCCAATTAATAAAAAAAATTTCAATACTCAACTTAAATCATTAAAAGAGAATATAAATTTTAAAAATATAAATAGCGTTTTAGATATAGGCTCAAGTAGAGGAGATTTTTTATATCACTTAAAAGATGAATTTAGACACTTAAATATCTTAGGTTTAGAACCATCAAATTTAAATTTTGTTGGAATACCTACAATAAAAGCTTTTTTTGATAAAGAACTATTTTTAAATAAATTTGATTTAATTATTATTAGAAATGTATTAGAACACATTAAAAATCCTTTATCTTTTTTAAAAGATGTAAAATCTATTTTAAATAAAAATGCAAAAGTATTTATTGAAGTTCCAAATACAATTAGAGATTTTAAAGATAGAGTTGAAGTTTTTACACCTGACCACGTAAATTACTTTACTCTAAATTCACTCTCAAATTTAATTCATTCCTCAAATTTAAAAGTAGAATATTTTATAGATAGCGATAATAAACCTCTTTATATGATAGTTTCTAATAAAAGAGAGAATATAAATTTAAAAAGAGAAAATATTACTCCAATATTAGAAGAGTATTTAAAAGATATTAAAAAGAGTATAGATTTAATTAAAAAATCTAAAAGAAAAAATAAAATTGTATTTTATGGAGCAAGTAATCTATTTATTTGGGCATATAGTTTAATGAGTGAATATATGAATTTAAAAAACATTACCATAGCTGATAACTCAAAATTAAGAGTAGGTAAAAAAATTTTAAATCATAAAATAGTTGATTTTAATAATTTAAAAAGAGAAAATAATTATCTATTTATTTTATGTAGCTCAAACAGAAATATTATAAAAAGTATGAAAAGTAATATAAATTCTAAGTTTAGTGATGTGAAAATTATGAATATTTGGGGAGGGAAATTAGATAAATATCCTCATATAAATGCAACAAGTAAAAAAGAAGAGAAAGAAATAATAGAAATATTGAAAGATAAAGAATGTTTTGAAATTGTGAAAGAATCAGAAAGAAGTTATAAAGATAAATAATTTTAGAGGGGATGTTTATAAATGAGTAATAAAGAATGTTCTCATTCAGATTGTGAAATTAAAACATTTAGTGGTACAGATAAATGTATTTTCCATTGTAAAAAAGATGATTGGTATGAAGAGGTAAATGATAAAAAAATATGGAATAAAAAGTTAGTTGCAAAATTTTGGGAAGAGTTTAAAGAACATAAACCAACCATTGCAATTAATCAAACAATATTTAGTGAATATATCTTTCCAACTTTTAAACGAAATATGAGTACAAATGGAGTTTTATTTGATGTAATAGGGTTTTATAGTTTTTTGGATAACAGATATGTAAAAAAATTACTAAGTTTAACTTTTAGTAAATGCAAATTTTTAGGAGATGGAGAAATAATCAACATTGAAAAAGAAACTAATATAACATTAGATTTTAATGAAGTGATTTTTAAAGATATATTTAAATTAAATTTACATATAAATAAATTGAGTTTTAATAATTGTAAATTTGAAAATGAATTTCACATCATAAATAGTAATATTAAAATATTAAAGTTTTTAAAAACAAATCATTTAAAAGATAGTAAACTTTATATTAAAAAAATAAATGCAAATAAATTTGAAATAGATGATATAGATTTATCAAGAAGTAGTGATTTTATATTTCAAATTTCAAATTTAACAATAAACAAAGAATTAAACATAAAAGAAACAAATTTAGGTTATTTAGAGATAAATGATTTAGATATTTCAAATGCAACAATATTATTTAAAAATATAACTTTAAATAATACCAAATGGGGTAATATTTCTAAAATTGAAGCTGATAGGGATACTTTCAGACAATTAAAAGTAGCAAATGATTCTCAAGGAAACTATATTGTAGCTAATAGATTTTTTTCAATGGAGATGAGGGAGTATAAAAAAGAGTTAAAAGAAAAAAGTTGGTTTAGCAGTGATTGGCAAGATAAATTAATTTTTTTATTAAATAAAATAGTATCTAATTTTGGTCAAAGTTGGTTTTTACCTCTTGTTTGGTTTTTTATAATTAGTTGTATCTTCTATTTCCCATTTTCTACATATATTTGTGGATATGCTTATATTGATTTTAGTTTGCAAAGTTTTGCTCAATTTATAAATCTTTTATCTAAAAGAGCAGATATTAAATATGAAACTTTTTATCATTTTTGGTTAATTCATAAGATAATTTCTAGCTTTATTACTTATCACTTCATTATTGCACTTAAAAGACAAACTAGAAGGTAAAAAAATGTATAAAGGTAAAAAAGTCGTGAGTAATCTAAACAAAGAATATATTTTAAATTATCTTAGAGAGCATAAAGATGAATTTAAATCAAAATATCAAGTAAATAAAATAGGCTTATTTGGTAGCTATGTAAACGATAGTGCCACACAATATAGTGATATTGATTTAATTGTAGATATGCCATCTTCATTTAAAAACTATTATGCTCTTAAAAATTCTTTGGAATCTCATTTTAATAAAAAAGTAGATTTAGGTATGCTTCATACTATTAGAACTTTTATAAAGAATAGAATAGAAAAAGATATATTATATGTCTAAAAGAGAGATAGAATTTTATATAGTTGATATATTTATAGCAATTGATAAGATAATTAGATACTCACAAAAATTTGATACAGGTAAGGAACTTCTTCATAGTGACCTTGAATGGGATGCTACAATAAGAGAATTAGAGATAATAGGAGAAGCTACAAATAATCTTTTAAAATTAAATACATTAAATAAAGAGTATAGAATAATTGTGGATTTTAGAAATCAAATAAATCACGGATATTTTGGAATTGATGAAAATATAGTTTGGGAAGTTATAAATAGTTATATTCCAGAGTTTAGAGTAGCATTATTAAAAGTTGTAAAATATAAAAATATTGATTTAAGTGAAGCGATAGAGTCTGCAAAAAAGGATAATAGTTTTAGTCATAAAACTATACTATTCTTAGATTATTTTAATAAAGAATTATATGATTAGGAAAATAAAATGTATAAAATAGAAGATTTGCTATATATGGTCTCTCTTCATTGCCCGGGGGAGTGTGTTAATTGCTCTATTTGGAAAGAGGATAAAAAATCAATTACAAAAAACGAGATAGATTTAAATTTATTTGAAAAAGTTTTGCAAAGTGATACTTTAAAAGATACAAATTATTTTGATTTGACAGCTGGTGAATCGCAATTATCGCCTAAATATATTGAAGTTATAAAATTAATTACTAAATATAAAAAAGATGCTTTTATCCATACAAATATAAGTGGCTGGTATCCTAAAAAACACTATAAAGTAACAAAAGAGGCACTTAAATATATAACTCCTAAAAACTTTAGAATTGATATTGCACTTGATGGAAGAGAAGAGAATTACTCTAAAGTAAGATTAGTAAAAAATGGTTTTAAAAAGGCGATAGAGAGTGCAAAAATTTTAAAAAAGTTGGGTATTCAAGTTAGATTTATTATGACACTTTATAAAGAGACTTATCGAGATTTAGATTGGTTTATAGAGTTTTGTAATGAGATGAATATTGGTTATTATATCGGTTATCCTAGAGCTAGTGCAAATTATATTAAGAGTGATTCAAAAATAGATTATTTTAATTCAAATGAAATAGAGTGGATAGAAAATAAATTAAAAGAGATTGGTTGGTTAAATGAGAGACGCATAGCCAATTGGTTATGGGCAAAAAGTACTTATGAAAACAATACTCCATATTTTGAGTGTTTAATGGGTGAGAGACATATTGTAATCGACCCTTATGGAAATGTTTATCCTTGTAATGAGTTAATGCCCTCTCTTTTTATGGGAAATATTAAAGATTATGATGGAGATTTAGATAAGTTATTAAACTCTCAAAAAGCAATGGAAGTAGTTAAATTTGTAAAAGATAAAAAGTGCCAACCTTGCGGTATGTTATGTGCTCATAAGATAGAGTTTCCGTGGGGAAAACAGAGTGGTCTTATAGATTAATACTCTATCCCTATTGGTGAAAAATCTATGTTTGAGTAATACTCACTCATTTTTATAATTTTATCTCTTTGAGTTTGGCTTAACTGTTTTCCTCTTCCAGCTTTTGCGATATTTTTTTCGGTATTCATTTTGCCAACTGTCTCTATTATTTGATTTAACTCCTCTTCTTCTCTGCTCTCTCCAATATATTCTAAAATACCTTTTATAGTTCCTAGAGTATCTTTTACTAAATCATCATATATAACATACTTTACTCTATTTTTATTATCATTTGGATGTTGATACTCAAACCAAGTTCCTAAAAAGTTAAAATACCAAGGTAAAACCATATCAATTACAAAATTTAATTGCTCCTCATCACTCAAATAGTTATATTCTCTATTTATATATGCCATAGCTAAATTCGTATTTCCCTTTGCTATATACTCTTTTAAGCTTATAACTGTGTCAAATATATCTCTAATTTGAACTATTGGTTTAATATTAAATCTCTGCATAATAGTTATAGTCATCTGTGAAGCACGGCAGTGTTGATGTGGAGAAAAAATATTATCATCATTAAAAGCTGTAAGAGTTCTTAAATCAATCTCTTGTTCTCTTCTATCAAATGATGGAACTAATGGAACTATTTTATATTTTAATATATTTCCTAACATCGTTGTTACCCAAGTAGAACCAGACCTAGGTGCTGATAGATGCCATAAGTGCTTTCTATCTTTTTTAATTTGACCTGCTAAAAATTCATCACTCAAAGGTATATTTACTTTTAAATTCAACTCTTTTTCTCCTCTATTTTTAATATTTTAAGTTATAATTGCATATATTTTAGCATAATTTACTAAAAGGTTTTTAATGTACAATATAACTGATTTTCAATATATGCTATCTCTTTATTGCCCAGGGGAGTGTGTTAATTGTGGTATTTGGAGATATTCTAAAGATGAAATCACGAAAAATGAAATAGATTTAAATCTATTTGAAAAAGTAATACAAGCTAATTATCTTAAAAATGCAAATTATATTCAATTAACAGGTGGTGAAGTTCAACTCTCACCTAAATATATTGGAGCAGTTGAAATAATTTCTAAATATAAAAAAGATGCCTTTATTCATACAAATATAAGTGGGTGGTATCCAAAAACTCATTACGATGTAACTAAAGAGTCACTTAAATATATAAAAAAAGAAAATTTTAGAATAGATATTTCATTAGATGGAAAAGAGAAGACTTACTCAAAAATTCGTTTAGTAAAAAATGGATTTACAAAAGTGATTGATACTGTAAATAGATTAAAAGAGATAACTAATAATTTAAGATTTGTATTTACAATTTATAAACAAAATTTTATGGATATGCAGTGGGCAATAGATTTTGCAAAAAAGATGGAAATAGATATATATTTTGAATTTGCAAGAGAGAGTGATTTTTTAAATAATAGTGGTAAAATTTCAGATTCTATGGATTTTAATGAAGATGAAATAGAGCATATAGAAAAAATTTTAAATAAAATAAATTTTATTAATAGAAGTGATAGAGCGATTAAATGGCAAAGGGCTAAAAGTATTTATAGAGGCAATAATCAGATATTTAGTTGTAATATGGGAAATGAAGCAGTTATTATGAATCCTTATGGTGAAATTTATCCCTGTTTAGAGACAAATAATATGTTAAAAATGGGAAATATAAAAGAGTTTGATGGAAACTTAGATAAATTATTAGATTCTCAAAAAGCTTTAAATGTAATTGAAATTATAAAAAACAAAAAGTGTCAGCCTTGCGGTATGCTTTGTGTTCATAAATTGGAGGCTTAATGTGCGGGATATTAGGAAGTAATGTAAATAGAGATAACTTTTTTGATGCCTTAAAAATAATCGAGCATAGAGGACCTGATAATATAGAATATAAGAGAGTAGATAATTTTCTCTTTGGTCATGTCAGATTAGCAATTATAGATTTAGAAACAGAGGCTAATCAGCCAATGGAGTTTGATAATATTGTCATAGTTTTTAATGGAGAAATTTATAATTATAAAGAGTTAATAAAAGAGTTTGATTTAAATTGTACTACAACAAGTGATACAGAAGTTTTAATAAGACTATATCAAAAATTTGGATTTGAATTTTTAAAATATTTAAATGGAATGTTCTCTTTTGCTATTTTTGATAAAACAGAAAAATTGATATTTTTTGCAAGAGATAGATTTGGAAAAAAACCATTTTATTACTATCATAAAAATGGTAATTTTATTTTTTCAAGTGAAATCAAATCTATATTAAAATTATTAGACAAAAAACCTAATTTAAATTTAAATGCTTTTAGTGAATATCTTTCATTTATGACTCCGTTAAATGATACATTTTATGAGGGTATTTCTAAGTTAAAAGCTGGATATGGTGGAGTTTTCAGAGATGGAAAAATAGAATTAGAAAAATATTATGATGTAGATAATATAGAGATTACTATTTTTGATGAAAAAGAGGCTATATCTAAAATAAAAGAGACTCTTTTAAAATCTGTAAAATATAGATTAACTTCAGATGTAGAAGTTGCTTCACTTCTATCTGGTGGAGTTGATTCCTCTTTAATTTCCGCAATGTACACAAAATTTTCAAATAAAAAAATAAATACTTTTTCTATTGGTTATGATGAGTATAAACACTATGATGAGTTAAGTTATGCAAAAATAGTCTCAAAACATATAAATTCAAATCATCACGAAATTTCTATCTCAAAGAGAGATTTCATTGAAACTATTGATAACACCCTAATTAATTTTGATGAGCCAATGAGTGATAGTGCCTCAATTCCTACATATATTTTATCAAAATATATTCATAATAAATATATTAAAGTTGCTTTAAGTGGCGAAGGAAGCGATGAACTGTTTTTAGGATATGATTACTATTTCAATGTTTTAAAATATAGTAAAAATTACTCATCTATGGCGAATCATTTAAGTCAAAATTATCAAAATTTACTTTTAAAAAAAAATATAGATTTTAAATTTCCTTATGATAATAAAAATTTCAGTTCAACAAATTGGCTTAGTTATATAGACTTAAAAATTTGGATAGCTGAAGTTTTAATGAGTAAATTAGATAAAATGTCAATGGCAAATTCACTTGAGCTTAGAACCCCTTTTTTAGATTATAATTTAGTTGAACTTAGTTTTAAAATTGATGAAAAGATAAAAAGAGGAAATACAAATAAGTATTTAATTAAAAAAATTGCTGAAAAATATCTGCCAAGAGAGATAGTTCACAGAGATAAAAAAGGGTTTAGTTCGCCTTTTATAGAGTGGCTTTATGATGAGTATGGCAATGAAATATTAAATCTATTTAATAGAGTAAATAAAAAAACAAACCTTTTTAATTCTGAATTTTTAAAGTTTTTATATAATGAAGGTAAAAAGAGAAGATTAAAACAAAATGTATGGAGTCTATATATATTTTGTAGATGGTATGAAAGGGAGTATTTATGAGTTATAAAAAAGATGAGCATTTAGAGTGGATAGAGATAGAAAATTTCAAATGTTTTGATAAGCTAAAAGTTGAAGGACTTGAAAGAGTTAATTTAATTGGTGGTGAAAATAATGTAGGTAAAACTGCGTTTATGGAGGCTGTTTTTTTAAATTGGCATTCGCAAGAATTAGAACAATTTGCAAAAGCATTAGAACATACTATTATGCAAAGAGATATTTTCAATTATATTAAAGAAGTAAAAGAAAAATTTTTTAATAGATATACTGAAAAAATAGATTTTAATAATTATTTTAAAAATTTTAATATTGAATCAAATAAATTTATATCCATCTTTAAAGCTGAAAATATAAATTTAAAAAAAATAACTATCTTAAAATTAAATAATAATAGTTATAAAGTTGAAAATAATAATATTTTAAGTGCAGTTATGACAAAAGAAGTTTCAAATTTTATTTATACAAATGGATTTTTAAAACATAGACTACCTATTTATTATTCTGTTATTCAACTGAATAGAAAAAAGCCATTTTTAAATGAATTGATTAATTACTTTGATAGTAGAATAGAAGAGTTTGATATTATAGATAACACTCCAAAATGCTTTTTAACACCTCTGAATGATTGGCAAGATTTAAGTGAATTGGGCGATGGCTTAAAACGATTTATAACAATAATATGTTCAATTTGGGCTAGTAAAGATGGAACTCTATTTATTGATGAAATTGAAAATGGAATACACTACACAAAACTACCTAAACTTTGGGAAATAATCTTTAAAACTTCAAAAGAGGCTAATTGTCAAGTTTTTGCAACAACTCATTCACGAGAAACAATCGAAGCTTTTAATAGAGTGCAATTTGAATTAAATGAAGAAAACACGGCTTATTTTGAGTTTGCTAGAAGTATTAAGAGTGGAAAAATAAGAGTTTCAAAAAGAGATAAAGAGCGATTAGAGTATTCACTTAGTCACGGTGGGAGATTTAGAGGTGAGTAAAAATATTTTAATAGTTGAAAGTGATAATGATAAATATTTTATAAAAGCTTTATTAGCTCATTTAAATAATAATGTAGATTTAAAAATAGAAACTCAATGTCTTGTAGATGATGATAAATGTGAAGGTGGATTTAGTGAAAAACAATTATTTAATAAATTGGATGAATTAAAAAATGATATTGAACTTGAAAAAAGAGATGTTGAAAAAGTAGGAATAATTTTAGACGCTGATAGTGTTGGAATTAATAAAAGAATAGAATTAATAAATAGAGTTTTAAAAGAATTATTTGATTTAGAGAGTGATTTAAAAAATATAAATGAATTTGTAAAAGATAAAAAATATAATGTAAAATTTAATTGTTATATTACAAATTTAGAAGGTGTTGGAGAACTTGAAACACTACTTAAAGAGTTAGCTTGTAAAGATTCTACTTATGCCGATTGTTTGGATAGTTGGCAAGAGTGTTTAAAAGAGAAAAATAAAAATATAAAACCAAAAGATTTTGATAAATTTTGGATACAGATATATCAAAGATATGATAATTGTAACTCTAAAGATAAAAAACAAGCTGGTAAGAAATGTAATAATAGAGCTTCACTTTATAAAGATATTTATGATTTTAATCACGAAAACTTAAACGACTTAAAAAATTTTCTACATCAATTTAATTAAAGGACTAAAATGAGTAAAATTTGGTTTGATTTGGTAACTCCTAAAAGTATTCTGTTTTTTAAACCTATGATTTTAAATTTACAAAATAGAGGTTTAGAAATATTGATTACAACGCGAGGTGGAGAGGGCTATAAAGAGACAATTGAACTTTTAAAACTTCATGATTTAGAGTTTACAAATATAGGAAACTTTGGTGGAAGTTGCTTGCTTTCAAAGTTCAAAGCCTCTTTAGATAGACAATTTCACTTTATGGAGTTTATTGCAAATGAGGATATAGATAGATTAGTTTGTTTATCTAGTGTTGATGCCAGTCGTGTTGCTTTTGGGCTTGGAATACCTATTATGAACTTTTATGATATTCCTCTATCTGATTGTAAAGAGGATTTTAAAAAAGCACTTCCACAAGCGAGGCTTACAATTCCTCTTGCTACTAAAATGTTTAAGCCTTTTGTAGTTCCTGATGAGATATTTTTAAGATTTTCACTAGAAAGAGAACAGATTTTTGATTATAAATTTATAGATCCGCTAATTTGGTTAAAAGATTTTAAACCTGACTTTGAATATGTAAAAAATATCTATTTACAATATAATATTAATTTAAATAAACCAACTATTGTAATCAGAGAAGAGGAGTATAAATCTAGTTATGTAGATAAAAAGTATCCATTTTTATATGATGCCCTAGAAGAAATTCAGCAAAAGAGTGGGGCTAATGTTATAATAATCCCTAGATATGAGAGTGAGTATTTAAAAAAAGAGTTTCCTTTTGCTTATGTAATTGAGGAAAAAATAGAAATTCAACACTTACTCGCCTTTGCTCATCTATTTATTGGAGGCGGTGGAACTTTAAACTCTGAAGCTTGTTTTTTAGGAACTCCTACAATTTCTACAAGAAGTTTTATAAGTCATTATGATAAATATCAAATAGATAAAGGTGTAATGGTCTGGATAAATAATAAAAATGAATTAATTGATAAAAGTTTAGAGATGTTAAATATGAGAAATGATGAAAAAATAAAAGGTTTTTTAAGTGAAATGGAAGTTGATATTGAAAAATTATGTGATTCTATATTAGCTTAATTTTTCTCTTGATTTACAATTAATTAATAGAGTTCACAAGTTTAAGTTTTGCACTTTTATGGTTGTTTTGATAAGAGAGTTTAAGTGCATCTTTTAACTCTACTGATGGAATATAAAGCTTTGCAGTTACTTCTAATTTATTTAATTTTTTAATCAACCCAAACATAGTATTCATAGCCCCATTACTCATTTCAAGAATTCCTTCAAAATTAAATACAATATTCAGAGGCTTTATTATAAAAAGATTTTCTATATACTCCTCAATCTCTAACATAATCTCTTTATCAATACTCTTATAAGCAGTTTTAACTCTTACAATAAAAATTCCACTTCTATTTTCTATTCTAAAAAAATCTAATTTATCTTTCTTCTTTGTTTTTATTGGTTCTTCTTTTTTAACCTCTTCAATATCTTTACGCTTAACCCCAAAAATAGACTCAACACTCTCTAAAATTTTATCTTTGCTAAGTGGTTTTAAAATATACCCCTTTGCTCCAGCTTTAACAGCATCAATAACCATATTTTCTTGACCGTGAGAAGTTATCATTACAATTTTTGCATTTGGATACTCTTCTATAATTTTTTTAACAGCAGTTATTCCGTCCATATCAGGCATTGTAATATCCATTGTGACTAAATCAGGAAGAGTGTTTTTATATTGGCTACAAGCCTCTATCCCATTCTTAGCTTCTGCTACAATTTTATCTCCAACCTCTTCAAAAATTTTTCTAATATTTCTTCTGATTATCATTGAATCATCAACTATTAAAATATTTAACATTCTTTAGCCTTTTATATAATTTATACTAAATTCAGAATAGTTTGTCTTATTTTTTTATAACTATAATATTAGCATAATTTCACTTTTTAAAAAAATTAAGCATATCTTTAACTGCAATTAATTACAATTAAATTATGAAAAATAAAATAATAGAAACAATATTACATAGTTATGGAATAAAAAATACTCCAAAAAAAGGGCTAGTTTTAAGTATATTGAAAAATATATCTAAACCAATAAATGCAAATGAATTGCATAAAATATGTTTGGATAAACTGTTTGTAGATATAGCTACGATATATAGAACACTCTCTCAATTTAAAGAAAAAGGTATCGTAAAAGAGTTTTTAGATAACAAAGGAGTTATTAATTATGAATATATAGAGGGTAAAGCTCAACATCCACACTTTGAGTGTAAAGAGTGCCAAAAAGTTTACTGTTTAGGTGAATTAAGTTTTGAAGATGGATTATATTTTTCAAATATGGTAAAGAATCATACTATTAAAGATATTAATATCACTTTTAGTGGTTTATGTCAAACTTGTCAATAAAAATAAAAAGGGTTAAGTTATGAGATTAAATAAAATTATTATTGCTATTTTGTTATTGAGCATTAGCTTATTTGCAAAAGTTAATATTGTGGTTACAGTAGTTCCTCAAAAAAGTTTTGTGGAAAAAATAGGTGGAGAATTTGTAAATGTTGATGTAATGGTACCAATTGGAGCTGATCCACATAGTTATGAACCAAAGCCTTCTCAAATGATAGCTATTTCAAAAGCTGATATCTATATGAAAATAGAGTTAGAGGAGTTTGAAAAACCTTGGCTTTCAAAACTTTTAGCACAAAACAGAAATATGAAATTAGAAAACAGTGCTAAAAATGCTAATCATATGACTTTAAAAGAAGAAGAGCATCACGATGAACATCATAAAGACGAAAGTGAACATCATCACGAGGGAGAAGACCCACACATTTGGATGAGTCCAAAAGAGGTTAAAAATATTGCTAAAAATATTTTTAATGTGTTAAGTAGTTATGATGTAAAACATAAAAAGAGTTATCAAGAAAATTATAAAAAGTTTATAAAAGAGATAGATGAAGTTGATAAAAAAGTTAAAAATATTTTAAAAAATATACCAAAAAATACTAAAATGATGGTTTTTCATCCAGCATTTGGATATTTTGCGAGAGATTATAACTTAATACAATTTCCAATAGAGTTTGAGGGCAAAAAGCCAAAACCTAAAATGTTAGCTTATATGATAAAAGAGGCAAAAGAGGAGAAAATAAGAGTCATTATAACTGAACCTGAATTTTCAGATAAATCAGCTAAAGTGATAGCTAGTGAAGTTGGTGCAAAAGTTAAAGCTATATCACCACTATCAGCTAATTGGGGTAAAAATTTAATAGATTTAGCCGAAATAGTAGCCTCTAGTTATGATAAAAAACTTTAAATTTTTAATAATTTTTTTCATATTTTCAAACTCTCTTTTTGCTTGTGCCTTGTGTCAATTACAGACTCCAACAGCAAAAATAAGTATAGATATTAATGAGAGTTATGGAGATATTACTTGGGAATTTTCTAAGGAATTTACTGATGAACTTATGCTTAGCTACGATAAAGATAATAATAAAAAATTCAATACAAATGAGTTACAAGAGATAGAAAAAAGTTTAACTGATTATTTAATACCAAATAACTATTTAACTTATTTTTCATATTATGATTCTAATGAAGAATCTCAACCTATTAAATTTAAAGTTATTAATTCAAATTTTAAATCATTAAATAATCAACTATTTTTTAACTATCAAATCAACATTAATTTAAATATAAATAGCGATGTTTTATCTATAATATTTAAAGATGAGGAAGAGTTTTTTAATTTTGTGATAAATGATGTAAAAGTTAAATTTAAAAATCCTCAAGTTTATTCAAATATAGTTTCAAATATAATTTTTTTAAATTTAGATAGTGATATAAAACCAAAATCAACTCCATTAATAACACCAAATATAAATATGAATATGAATATAATAGAAGAAGAGCCTAAAAGTTCTATAAATTCATTTTTAGAAATAAATTTAAAAGAGTTAATAGATAAAATTAAAATAAACTTAAATGATATAAAAGAGACTAACTCTATTATCTCTCTTATGTGGCTTTTAATATTTTCTCTAGTTTATGGAATAATCCACGCATTAGGACCAGGACACGGCAAAAGTTTAGTAGCAAGTTACTTTTTAGCAAATGATAAATCATACTTAAAAGCTACCTATATTTCAAGTTTAATAGGCATAATACATACATTTTCAGCATTTATTTTTACATTAATAATTTACTTTTTGGTAGATACTTTTTTATCAAATTTTTTAGGAGATGTAACATTTTATACTTCTAAAATTTCAGCAGTAATTATTATCTCTATTGCACTATATCTCTTATATAAAAAGATTCCAAAAAAACAAAAAATTACTAAATGGTCTTCAACCACTCATACAAGTAGTTGCGGTTGTAGTTCTTGTAATAGCACTACAACTGATTTGGGAGTAATAATTTCTGCTGGAATTATTCCATGCCCTGGAACTGTTACGATTTTTATTTTTACTCTATCTATGGGGTTATATTTTGTAGGATTTTTATCAGCTCTTTTTATGAGTCTTGGAATGAGTCTTATTATACTTTTTTCAGCACTACTTAGTTTAACTATTAGAAAAAAAAGTAATAGAGAATTTAAACACTTAACTAAATTTTTAGATTACGCGAGTTTAATTTTTATATTATCTCTTGGAATTATACTATTTTTTGCATTTTAACTATGTATATTAGATAGAAATGGGTTTGTTACAAGAACAGCTAAATTAATTTAAAAATATAAAATAAAGTACTAAAAGAGATAGAAATAAACTAACTTTTTAGGATTTAAATTAATTCTACCTTTTTTTCACCTTTAGTAATTTCACCAATCACATATCCATTAGTTTTTGAGATAACTTCATTAACATTTAACTTATCAACTACTAAAATCATACCTACACCCATATTAAAAGTTTTAAACATTTCAGATTCTTCAATATGTTTTGACATATATTTAAAAATTGGTAAAATATTTATTGAATCTTTTTTAACCATAGCTTTTAAACCATCAGGCAAAACTCTAGGTAAATTTTCAACTATTCCACCACCAGTTATGTGTGCTAAAGCATTTACTTTATCTTTTACTTTTTTAAAATCTTTTACATAAATTTTAGTTGGAGTTAATAAAATATCTATTAATTTTTGACCATCAATTTCATCATCAAATTTATGATTTAATTTCTCAAACATTAATTTTCTAACAAGTGAATAACCGTTTGAGTGAATACCACTACTTTTAAGTGCAATTAAAACATCACCCTCTTTTACACTATTTTTATTCATCTCATTAGCTTCTGCAATTCCAACAGCAAACCCTGCTAAATCAAAATCACCTTTTTGATACATTCCTGGCATTTCAGCAGTTTCTCCACCAATTAATGCACACTCACTTAGTTTACAGCCTTCAGCTATTCCTTTAACAACATCTTTTGCTTCATCTACTATTAGTTTTGAAGTGGCATAATAATCTAAAAAGAATAGAGGTTCTCCAAAACTACAAATTAAATCATTTACACACATTGCAACTAAATCAATTCCAACTGTATCAAACTTTTTTGCATCAATTGCTAATTTTAGTTTTGTACCAACTCCGTCAGTTGCAGAGAGTAAAACAGGGTTTTTATAACCACTAGGAAGTGCATAAGCCCCAGCAAATGAACCAATTCCACCAATTACATTTTTATTAAATGTCTCTTTTACATAAGGCTTAATTTCTGATACAAAATTATTTCCTGCATCTATATCGACACCACTATCTTTATAACTTATTTTACTCACTCTTTTTATCCCAATCACATTTTTTAAAAAATTTTCCAAATATCCAAATTGATGGGCAAAAATTTGTAAAAGCCCAAGCTGTAATCATAAATATTACAACTGCACCTATAATATTTCCAATTAACATATAACCTGAATTAAATAAAAATATCATTATTCCAATTACTATTGCCATTAAAATTCTTTGCATTCGTTCACTACACATAAATCTACTCCTTTTTTTATAAAAATATTAATTTTTGCCGAATTATATCATATTTATTTTATATGTTTATTCCATTTTATTTATAAACTTTAATTACAAATCCTCTACTCTCATTTGTCTTTGTATCATAAGTAACTAATTTAAACTTTGCGTTTTTACCAATATATTTTATAAGTAACCATTTAGCTTCATTCATTCTAAATCTTCCAAGCCCTGAAGTTGCCAATTTATCAACATTACTACTTAAATCACTCATTGTTTTTGCATCGTCTTTACTAACCATAGCTACTATTTCATAAATTGCGTCTTTAGGTTTATTAGATATATATTTTTCAACTTTTTTTCTACAATTTGTAGTAACTTCATAACTACCTAATGCCATATCTTTACAACTCACAAATCCAATCTGTTTTAAACTATCTTTATCATAATATTTTGTACTACTCTTACTTTTTATACCTGTTTTTGAACTCTCAAGCAAAACACTGTTTTCTAATTTAGTAACTTTAGCTTTAAGTGAATCTATCTCTATTCTTAGTTTATGATTATTATCTTTTAATTTTTTCTTACTTTTCTCTAAAGATGAAATTTTTTGAGCTTTAGAATCTACTGATACTCTAGGACTATTTTCATTTCCTAACTTTTCAGCCTCTTTTGAAAGAATCATATTTTCCTCTTTTAAATAACCATATCTCTCTTCTAAAGAAGTAAACTCTTCTTTTGTTATATATATCTCTTTCTCTTTAGTTGGTAATTTATTAAATGTTAAATTTTCTTTTTTTAAATACTCTTTTTGCAGTGTATCTGCATTAACACCATCATAATTTGAGTAGATAGAAAATATAACTGAACTGATAATTAAAACAAGAGTTAAAATAGCTATAACAATCCAATGTAGTGTAAAATCTTTTTTTTCTAATCCAATAAGTTCCATATTTTTTTCACTTCCTTTTATTAAAATCATTTTAAAATAGAGTTTCATTCATTTCACTTGGTATCTCTAAGCCCATTAATTTTAGCACTGTTGGGGCTATATTATCAAGTCCTCCATCTTTTAACTTTTTTATTCGCTCATCCATCACAAAACACCAAACATCTCCTACTGTATGATTTGTGAGAGTTTTTCCATTCTCATCTCTCATCTGTTCACAATTTCCGTGGTCACTAGTTATTACTAATGAATAATCTCTTTTTTTAGCTTTTGCTATAATTTTTTCAAGTTCACTATCTACTGTTTCAACTGCTTTAATTCCAGCTTCAATATTTCCAGTATGACCAACCATATCCCCATTTGCAAAATTTACTATAATTAAATCTTTATCGCTATCCATCGCTCCTAATACAACTTCTCCAACCTCTTTTGCACTCATTTCAGGCTGTAAATCATAAGTTTTAACTTTAGGTGAAGGGATTAAAATTCTCTCTTCATTTTTAAATGGCTCATCAACTCCTCCATTTAAGAAAAATGTAACGTGAGCATATTTTTCAGTCTCTGCGGTGTGAAGTTGAGTTAAGTTAGCATTGCTTACAACTTCAGCTAGTGTATTTTTAGGTGGCTCTTTTTTAAACATAACAGGGTAGTTAAAACTCTTATTATACTCTGTCATAGTAATAACTTTGAAACTATTCTTACTTGATTCAAATTCAGTGAAATTTTTATCGCCTATTGTAGTTACAATTTCACGCACTCTATCACTTCTAAAATTAATAAATATAAATCCATCTCCATCTTTTGCACCATCATAACTATTAAGTGAAATAGGTTTTATAAATTCATCTGTAATATCCTTTGAGTAAGAGCTGTTGATATACTCTTTAGGTGTTAAGTTAGTTTTAGGAGTTGCGTTAATTATAGCGTCATAACCCTCTTTTACTCTCTCCCATCTATTATCTCTATCCATTGTATAAAATCGTCCACTAATTGAAGCTATCTTTATATTTTTTTTATCTATATTTTTTTCAATCTCTTCTATATATATTTTTGCACTTGTTGGGCTTACATCTCTACCATCTGTAATTAAGTGTAAAAATACTTTTTTATTATTAATTTCAGCAATTTTAGCAACTTCAATTAAATGAGTGATATGTGAGTGAACTCCACCATCGCTCATAAGTCCAACTATATGAATATTATTAGTTTCACTTAAGAGAGTATCTAAAACTTCATTTTTAGCTAAAGTTTTATTTTCAACTGCCATCGAAATTTTAACTAAGTCTTGATATAAAACTCTTCCACTTCCAATACTCATATGCCCGACTTCACTATTTCCCATTTGTCCATTAGGAAGACCAACACTTAAACCATAACTCTTAATAAAAGAGTGTGGGACTTTATCAAAAAGATAATTATAAGCCCTCTTCTTAGCTTGGGCGAACGCATTATATTTATTACACTTTTTATAACCAATTCCATCAGTAATTATTAAAACAACTTTTTTTTTCATAAAGTCCTCTCTAAAATTTTTTTAATTTAGATATAATAGCAATTAAAAACTTTTAGGATAATTTATGTTTTACTGGATTTATAGACACTTAGATATAAATATTTTTCAATATATTACAATTAGAGCAGGAATCGGCTTTACAATAGCTTTTCTTTTAACAATTTTTTTAATGCCAAAGTTTATTACTTGGGCAAAAAAAAGAAAAGCAAATCAACCAATTTACTCACTCGCTCCAGATTCACATAAGTCAAAATCAAATACTCCAACAATGGGTGGAATTGTATTTTTAGTTTCAACTTTAATAGCTACCATATTGACTGTAAAGCTTAATAACTATTATATAATTGGAGGGATTTTAACAATCACTTTTTTTGGGGCTATTGGATTAATTGATGATTTAGGCAAAATTTTAAATGGTAAGAATGAGTTTGGATTATCTCCTAAAACAAAGCTTATTTTACAATTTATATTCGGTCTTATAGTTGGTAGTGTTTTAATCTTTGCAAATTTTGACACAAATTTTTATATACCATTTTATAAATATCCTATTATTGATTTTGGACTCTTCTCCGTGGTTTTTTGGGCATTGGTAATGGTTGCTTCAAGTAATGCTGTAAATTTAACCGATGGATTAGATGGTTTAGCCACAGTTCCTTCGATTTTTGCATTAGCTTCGCTCTCAACACTTGTTTATGTTACTGGAAATATTGTAATTAGTAAATATTTACTACTTCCTTATATTACAGAAGTTGGAGAAGTCGCGATAATAGGAGCAACACTAGCTGGGAGTTTAATGGGTTTTCTTTGGTATAATTGCCACCCTGCTGAAGTTTTTATGGGAGACAGTGGGAGTCTAACACTAGGTGCATATATCGGATATATGGCAATTTTAGGCAAGAGTGAAATTTTACTTCTACTAATCGGATTTATATTTGTGATAGAAACATTTTCGGTAATACTTCAAGTTATAAGTTATAAAACAAGAAAAAAAAGAATATTTTTAATGGCACCAATTCATCATCATTTTGAGATGAAAGGGTGGGCTGAAAATAAAGTAATTATAAGATTTTGGATAATTGCACTTATGTCAAATATTTTAGCGTTAATTACGCTTAAAATTAGATAGTCAAATAAATAGGATTTTTTATGCTTTTAAAACTTGAAAATATTGGAATGATTAGCAAAGCTGAAATTAAATTAGATGGTTTGACTATTATTGCAGGTTGGAATGATAGTGGAAAAACGACTATAGGAAAAATGTTATATTATTTATTAGTTTTAAAAAATAAAATAATAGATAAAAAAGATAACTTCAATATAAATGATGATGAATATAATGCTTTTATTTTTAATACTAAAGATGTTATAAGAGATGAAAAATTAGAAGCTTGTATATCTTTACAAGATGAATACCATAAAGTAATAATTGAATATAGTAAACAATCATTAAATAGAGAAGTAAATAAAAAAATTCATTTAACTGAATATATTGAAAAAATACATCAAAAAAATATTCTTTTTATTGACACCCCAGACATTTTAACAAAATCAAAATATATTAAAAATGCAGAATTTTTAATGTCTCAAAATAATTTAAGATTTTTTATTCCTCATCAAGTAAGTGATTTAATACTTAGACTCTCACAAGATATTATTACAAATAAAGAGAATGAAATTTATAAAAAAATATCTAAAATAATACACGGTGAAGTCTATTATGATGGTGATAGAGATGATTTTTATTTTAAAAAAGATAATTTAGATAAAGAGGTAAATATACATAACACTTCAAATGGTATTAAAATGTTTGGATTGCTTCAAATACTTATAGCAAATGAGACTATAAAAGAGAACTCTATTTTAATTCTTGATGAGCCTGAAGTTCATTTGCACCCAAAATGGCAATTAAAATATACTGAAATAATAGTCGAATTAGTAAAGAGTGGTGTTATAGTTTTAGTAACTTCACATAGTCCTTATATTGTTGAAGCTTTAAAAGTTTATAGTGATAAAGAGAATTTAGCAGATAAAACAAATTTTTATTTAGCAGAGAGTGAAGATGGGATAAGTTCAACTATACAAGATATAACAAACAATTTAGAACCTATATTTGAAAAGTTATCAGAACCATTTGATAGACTTGAAAAAGAAGAGATAGATAATTTCAAATGGTAAAATACATAGAAAGTATATTTTTATCAAATCCTGATTTTTTAAAAACTTTAGATAAAGTAAGCGACAATTGTTGTCCAAATATTGAAGATAAAAAATTTATAGATTTTGATGAATTTAAATTAAATTGTAAAAATAATTTAACAAATAGACGTGACACTCTCTCTTCTTATGATATGCTATATTTCAATCAAGAACAAAAACATATAGTTTTTATAGAGTTTAAAAACCTCGAAGAGATAGAAGATTTATCAAAATGGTATAAAGAGAAACAAAATAGTATTTACTTAAAAGCTACAGATTCTATTTTATTACTTAGTTCATATTTAAAAAAAGAAAAAAATATATCTTTAGATAATTTTGAATCTATAAAAAAGAGTTTTTTATTTGTATATAAAGCACAAAACTCAAGAGATAGAATACATAGACATTTAAATAATAAATTAACAAGATATAAATTTATATTTAAAAATACTCTATCAATGGAGTGTGATAAGTTTTTAAATAATTGGATATTAAATTGTGGATAAAAGTTTTAAATTATATATTTTAAAGAGGTAAAGAGGCAAAAATGAATTTTATAGAAATTGCAAAAGAGGTTTTAATTACTGAAGCTAATGAGTTAATAAGAGCTAGTGAAAACATAAGTGAAGAGATAGAGAGAGCAGTTGAATTAATATTTAATACAAAAGGTAAATTGATTATTACAGGAGTTGGAAAGTCTGGTTTAATTGGGGCAAAAATAGCTGCTACTTTTGCATCAACTGGAACGAGTAGTTTTTTTCTTCATCCAACAGAGGCTATGCACGGTGATTTAGGAATGATAGGAAAAGATGATGTTTTACTTGCAATTAGTTATTCAGGGGAGAGTGAAGAGTTAATAAAAATACTTCCACATATTAAAAGATTTGATATTAATTTAATTGCAATTTCAGGTGAAAAAAACTCAACTTTATCAAAATATGCAGATGTTTTTATCTCTACAAATATTCAAAAAGAGGCGTGTCCATTAAATGTTGCACCTACGAGTTCTACTACTTTAACTCTAGCTTTAGGTGACGGGCTTGCTGTATGTTTGATGAAAAAGAGAGATTTTGCAAAAGAAGATTTTGCATCATTTCACCCAGGTGGTTCACTTGGAAAAAAGTTATTTATAAAAGTTGATGATTTAATGAGAAGGGATAATTTACCAATTATCAAAAAAGATGCACTACTTAAAGATGCTATTTTAGTAATAACAGAGGGGCGAGTTGGTTGTGCTTTGGTTTTAGATGAAAATGAAAAATTAATCGCAGTTTTGAGTGATGGAGATTTAAGAAGAGCAATTTTAAAAGAGAATTTTTCGCTTGATAAAAAAGCGATAGAGTATGCAACACTAGAGCCAAAAACAGTTAATAATAGACATATTTTAGCAAGTGACGCTATAAAAATTATAGAAGATTTTAAGATTCAATTATTAGTTGTAACAGATGAGAAACAAAAAGTAAAAGGAATTTTACATATTCACGATTTAGTAGAAGCTGGAATAAAGTAATTAAATGAAAAAAATATAATTTCTATTATTATATAGATTTTAAAATATAAAGAAGCAATATAACAGTTTTTTATTAACATTCATTAACATTCTGTTTAATTTTCATTATAAAAGAGAGGTTATAATTTTACTGTTAGCAAAAGCTGTTGAAGCTTAAAATTTTTCATAACCTCCTTTTTTCAAAATTATTAAATAAATATTTTTCTTTTTCTCACCCCCCCCTTAAAAAAATTTCATTTAAGAAACTTTATATTTTTAATATTTAAGAAACATTATGTTTTAATAGATAATATTAAAATAAAAGGTTTGAAAATGGAAAGTACTAATTATTTAAATAACTTAAGTATATTAATTGTAGAAGATGAAACAGATGCTAGAAGATTTTTAAAACAGATACTTTTTACTAAATGTAATGAGGTAAAAGATGCTGAAGATGGAGAGAAGGCATTAGAAATTTACAAGCAAAGAGATTTTGATATAGTAATAAGTGATATTAGAATGCCAAATGTAGATGGTGTTTCATTAGCTAGAGAAATTTTAAAAATTAATCCTAAACAATTTATGATTATAGTTTCAGCCCATAGCGACAGTGAATCTATTATTGAACTTTTAAATATTGGTATAGAAAAATTTCTTTTAAAACCTCTTTATCCATTAAAATTACTTAAAATTTTAAAAGAGATAGCTAAAATTATTTATAGTGATAACCTTATAAAAAAACAGAAAATAGAGTTAGAGAATATTAATGAAGAGTTAAAAAATAAGAATGAAAAATTAAAAAAAGTTATTAGAATTTTTGAAACTAAAATAAAGCAGAGCAATTTAATAAAAATTTCAACTCCTGCGTGTAAATCAACTGAACCAGTAAAAAAAGTTAAAAAAGATGAATTTAAACAAGTTCATATAAAAGAATCTATACTAGATGACCATATTCAAGAGTTAATAGAGCTAGAAGGTGAAATTGACGCATCAACCTCTATTATGTTTTTAAAAGCAAAATTGACTGAAAAAGAGTTAAATAAGAGTATATATTGTCTTGAGAGATATGGTCAACTTCTAGGAAGTTATCCAATTTTTTCAAATCTTGGAGATTCTATATTAATTCTATCAAAAGAGCTATCTAAAGATAGAGAGATAGATGAAAAGACTCAAAGAAATGTATTACAATATCTTGAGAGTTTAGTATTTACTTTGATAAAATGGAGAAGAGAAATTTTTGGAGAGAGAATGGAAAATCCAAATAAATATGATAACTCTATAAGTTGTGATGTAGATACCATTGTTTTAACACTAGAGAATAAATTAGAAGATATAGATGGAGATATAGAGTTTTTTTAAAAGGTTTCAAAACGAGTTTTCACAAGTAATTACAAATATAATTTCTAATGCAAAATATGAATTTATAAAAAAAATATAGATAAAATTTTTTAACTATACTTTAGCACTCAAGATGAGAATAAAGGAACAGGTATAGTGTTTGAAAAGTAATTATTAAAAATATCAAATATGGAACTATTTTTAAAATTAAATTAAAAGAGGTTAAAAAATAGATGAAAACAAAATTAAAAAATACTCTAAAAAATTTAAATATTTTATGTGTTGAAGATGATGAACTTAATATGGAGATAATAAAAAGAAATATAGGAATCTATTGTAAAGAGTTTTTTAAAGCTTATAATGCAAAAGATGGAGTTGAAGTATTTAAATTTAATGATATTGATTTAGTCATAAGTGATATTGAAATGCCAGATATTAATGGTCTTGAAATGATAAAAGAGATTAAAAAGATAAAGAAGTGTCCAATTGTAATTATTACAGCTTTTAACAATAAAGAGTATTTAATTGAATCTATTGATATTGGAGTTGATGGATATATTTTAAAACCATTTAAAAAAGAGAAATTATTTGAAACTATACATAAAATAGGTGAAAATATAGTTTTTGAAAAATCACATAAAGAGATGGAAGAGAAGCTTAAAATTAAACAGACTTATATTCAAGATATTTTAGATTCACAATCAAATTTAATAGTTATTACAGATTCATACAAAGCAGTTAATTGTAATAAAAAATTTTTAGATTTTTTAGGATACAACTCATTTGAAGCGTTTAAAGAAGAGCATAATTGTGTATGTGAAAAATTTACAGAAGAAGATGGATTTATTTATGATGAAGAAGATGAAAAATGGCTTAAAAAAATTATTAGAAATAGAGAAATCAGTATAGATTCTAAAGTGAAAATGTATGATGTAGATAAAAATATAAATAGAGTTTTTATTATTAACTATAATAAATCTTCAATAAATGAAAAAGAGTATATAGTCTCTTTTACTGATATTAGTGATATTGAAGATTATCAAAAATTATTAAAAAAAGAGAATTTTGCTCTTCAAGAAAATTTAAGAGAGAGATTAAATGAAGTTATAAAAGTAAATATTATATTAGAGCAAAAACAAAATTTAATTACATCTATGATGGATAGTAGTCCTCTTGGGATTGTTATGGTTAATTTAAATGGAAGAGTTATATTTGCAAATAAGATGTCAAAAGGTTTTTTTGATTTAAAAAAAGAGAAAATGTCAAATAGTATTAATGGAATTTTAAGTAATTGCAAAGAAGATATTAAAAATTGTGAAACTTGCGTTAAAGAGAATATTTTACCTTTTAATAAAATAGAATATGCAAAAAAAGCTATTCATAATATCTGTTATGCTGTTTGTAAAAAAAATGAAGAAAAGGTTTTTCTATCTATTCACGGAGCTCCTCTATTTAATAAAGATAAACTTTTTGAAGGGGCAATCTTTAATATTGAAGATGTTTCAAAACAGATTAAATTAACTGAAGAGAAAAGAAAACAAGAACAGATATTAATTAGCCAATCAAAAATGGTTGCAATGGGAGAGATGATAGGAAATATCGCTCATCAATGGAGACAACCTCTTAATACTCTGAATTTACTATTATATGTAATTTATGAAGAGTTTTTTGAAAAAAAATTAAGTGAAGAAAAATTAGACTCTTATTATGGAGAGGCAAGAAGTATAATTGAACAGATGTCACATACAATAGATGATTTTAGGAATTTTTTTAAGAGTGATAAAAAACAAGAAACTTTTGATTTAAATAAAATAATAAAAGAGACTCTCAATATTTTTAATGCAAGTTTTAAATTTTATGAGATAGAAATTAAAACTAATTTATCAAAAAATATTAAAATTTTAGGAGTTAAAAATGAATTTTCACAAGTCTTAGTAAATATTTTATCTAATGCGAAAGATGAGATATTAAAACATAATATTAAAAAGGCATCAATAGAGATTTTAACAAAAAAAATAGATAATAAAATAATCATAGAAATATCAGATAGTGCAGGTGGTATTGAAGATAAATATATAAATAAAATATTTGAGCCATACTTTACCACAAAAGATGAGGGCAAAGGAACGGGAATAGGACTTTATATGTCAAAAGTAATTGTTGAGAAAAACTTAAATGGTAATTTATTTGCTAAAAATATAGAGTTTAATAATAAGAAAAAAGGGGCTAGATTTATTATAGAGCTACCCTTATATTAATTTTTAAATATTCCCTCAAACTCTTTTGGTATTTTTGAAATTTTTTCACCACATACAAATACTAACTCTATCTGCATCTCAAAAATAATATCTTTAGCTTTTAAAACTTCTTGTAGTAATACAACTGAAGCTTTTCTTATCTCTAAAGGTGTAGTTTTAACATCTAAAATATCTGCAAATTTAGCAGGTTTAAAATAAGAGGCTTTTAGTTCTTTAACTACAAAATGACATTTATTATTAACAGGAGTTAAACTTTTATTAAAAAAAATTTCACTCCTAGCCCTTTCACAAAATTTCAGATAATTTGCATAATAGACAACTCCGCCTACATCAGTATCTTCATAATAGACTCTAACCTTCAACTTCCACATCCTCAACTACATTAAGTCCAAATCCACTAATTCCTACAAACTCTTTATGAGAGTGTGCTGTAATTAATTTAATATTTTCAATCCCTAGTTTTTTAAGAATTTGAGCCCCTATTCCAAAATCTTTAATACTATCGCTATCTTCAAGTTTATTATCAAGTAAAATCAATACTCCTGAATTCTCTTTTAAAAATTCAATTGAAGATAGTAGAGAGTTAAATTTTTTAGGTTTTAAAAATAGTTCAATATCTTTTGCGATATTATGAAATTTTACAAAAGATGTTTTATTAATATTCTCTTTATTAAATATAAAAGCAAAATGTTTATGTTCTAAATGGTCTATAAATTCAACTTTTTGAACTTTTTCATTAAGTAAAAGTGACTCTTCTTTGCTTATCTCCTTAACTAGTGATTCATTTTTTAATCTATATTCTACAATATCAGAGATATATACAGTTACTAAATTATGCTCTTTTGCAAATTTATCTAAATCATCTCTTCTAGCCATTTCACCGTTCTCTTTCATAACTTCACAAATTACAGCAGAGTCACTAAGCCCAGCTAAACGACATAAATCTAAACTTCCCTCTGTATGTCCTGTTCTAACTAAAACTCCGCCATCTTTTGCAATAAGTGGAAAAATATGACCAGGTTTTACAAAATCGCTAGAGTTTGACATTGGATTTGCTAACTCTCTAATTGTTTCATCTCTTTCATAAGCTGAAATTCCTGTGGTTGAATTTTTATGGTCTACTGAAATTGTAAAGGCAGTTTCGTATTGTGCATCATTTTTAGCAACCATAGGCGTTAAATTCAATCTATTAGCACTCTCTTTTGAAATAGAAACGCAAACTAAACCTTTTGCTTTACTAACCATAAAATTAACTTTTTCAGGAGTTGAAAAAATTCCAGCATAGACTAAATCTCCCTCATTTTCTCTATCTTCATCATCAACCATAATAACCATATTGCCTTTTTTTATCTCTTCTATCGCTTTTAATACTCTATTTATTGGCATAAAATTCCCTTTTCTTTAAAAGTTTTTAAAATTATATCAAAAAGTATTGACAATATGTTGAAACTCTGATATAATTCGACCTCACATTCAATAGTGATGTTGAATTATTGGGATATGGCCAAGTGGTAAGGCACCAGTTTTTGGTACTGGTATTCGTAGGTTCGAATCCTTCTGTCCCAGCCAAGTTTTACACTTACTTCATATTATTAACGCGGGGTAGAGCAGTTGGTAGCTCGTCGGGCTCATAACCCGAAGGTCGATGGTTCAAGTCCATCCTCCGCAACCAAAAAATTTTAATAAAATTTATGGTTACTTCATATTATTAACGCGGGGTAGAGCAGTTGGTAGCTCGTCGGGCTCATAACCCGAAGGTCGATGGTTCAAGTCCATCCTCCGCAACCAAAAATTCTCCATTACAATATAAAATCAAAACTTTGTTATACAAACTAAATATTAAATCAAGGTGTTATAAGAATGGATAAAAAAGAAGATTTAAAAATAAAAAATAATATTAAAAATACATTTGATGATGTAGCGAAGAGTTATGATAGAAATAAGCAATTTATAATATCTGCTCAAAAAATGGTAAAACTAATAGAGTTGGATAGTGATGATTTATATATATTAGATCTTTCAACTGGTACAGGTAATATTGCCATAGAGTTAGCAAAAAAATTTCCTAAAGCAAATATTTTTGGTGTAGATATATCAAATGAAATGTTAAATATTGCTAGAGATAAAACAAAAAAACAGAGTATAAATAATATTACATATCAAATGCAAGATGTAGAAAATTTAAAATTTGATGGCATAAAATTTGATCTTATAACTTGTGGATATGGTCTCTTTTTTTATCCAAATATGGATAAAGTATTTCGTAATATATGTAATAAATTAAAAAATAATGGAAAATTTGTATTTTCAACTTTTACAGATATTGCATTTGAACCATATTCAAAAATATTTTTAGATATGTTAGATACAAATTATGGTATTAAACCACCAAATAAAATAGAAAAAAAACAACTTAAAACAGAAAATGAAATAAAAGAATTATCAAGTCAAATTGAGTATAAAAATTTAGAAATAAAAAATATAGATATAAAATTTCCTATGAGTATAAATGAATGGTGGGATTTACTAAATAGTACAGGTTATCAAGGATTACTAAATCAACTTGAATCAAACTATTCAAAATTTGAGAAAGAGTACATAGAACATTTAAAATCTATATCAAATAATAATAATATTAAATATAATGCAAATAGCTTTATATCTATTTTAAGGCTATAAAATTAACTTTTAATTAACA
>JADGEE010000168.1 GCA_016744535.1 Campylobacteraceae bacterium | reverse complement strand
ACCAGTTGGATGTGTGCATTGTAAAGAGAGTGGATATTTAGGAAGAGAAGCAATTATAGAGATATTAAAAGTTGATGAAGAGATAAAAAATATGATTAGTTTAAACAAAAGTATAGTTGATATTTTAGAAAAAGCTAAAAGTGACGGAATGATACTTATGAAAGAAAACGCTATGAATAAAGTTTTAAGTGGAATTACATCAATTGATGAGATAAAGAGGGTAATTTTATAAGATAGAAAAAAACTTCACTTAAATTTAGCTAAATTTTAAAATTATCACAATTTTTACACTTTTGTTTGCTAAAATAAGACAATATTAAAACTTTATTTTCATATTTAAGTTTTAATATTAGATTATTTTAAGGAATATTAATGAGAAAGATTCTTTTAGGTTCACTTATCTTAAGTGGATTTCTCTATGCTAATTCAACAGAAATTTTTCCTGATGTGTTAAGTTCAGAGAGTGTTATTAACTTCTACTCAACCGTAGAGATTAAAGATAGTGGTGAAGATTTAGTTACTCCAAAGATGGATAATAAAAACAAAGCAAAGTGTGAGGGAAGCTTATTTAAAGATAAGTTTTGTGAAGCCAGTGGCGAGTCTCCAAAGGCTTTAAAAGAGTTTAACTTTTTAAATTCTAGTGTTAGTGAAAGTATTGAAATTGATAGTGATATTACTTTAAATGCTGAAAATATCGGAAATATGGTAATTACTAAAGATAATTTAACAATCACTTTTGATGCACCAAATGTAAATGGATTATTTAGTAGAACTCAAAAGATAGCCTCTATTATTGATGAAGCTAAAAATACATCGTTTATCTTTAAAGCAGGTGATTACTATATAGGTGAATTTGAAGTAATTTCTCAAAGTTCTAAAAAGAAAGTAGTACACGATAGAATCGAAATTAAAACAGATGGAAATAGTCGATTTTTTATCAAAGATAAATTTGAGATAACCAAAAATACAAATTCAAATCCGAAAGATGCCGTAATTGTTATCAATAAAGATAAATCCTCAAAAGAGTTAATGATTTACTCGCTAGGTGATATAAATATCAATACAACTGCAAGTTTTAATATAAATGCCTTGGTTTATAGTTTTGCTAATTTTGACATTGTAGGTAATCCACAAAGTAGTTTTAGTGGTGCTATTCACTCTAAGGGTGAGTTAAATATTGGGAATAAAAAGAGTATAGGTGAATTTATTTATGATAGTGATGTAATAAGTGAGATTTATAGTGATGGGTTTAAATTATATTCACTTCCTACAGACCCAAAAGAGAAAGGAAAAAAGACATTAGAGGGAATTGATAATAATAGAAATGGTGTTAGAGATGATGTGGAGATTTTTGTTACTGAAAAGTTTCCTGATAGTTCAGCTCTGCAAATAGCTTATTTTGATGAAGCAAGACTATTTCAAGAGGCGATTGTTACAGAGTATAATGAACTAACAAAAAAAGAGAATCAATTGAAAGCAAGAAAAATAGGGGATAGATTAAGAATAACTGCTACATGTAGAAAAACTATTTTATTTAAAAAATTTGGCAGAAAAGATGAAATATATTCAAAATCATATAAAATACTTGAAGAGATGGAAGACAAAGTTGCAAATACTTTTGAGAGAATTAAAAAGTATGCTAAATTTAATGCTCTTCATAGTGGAGGTACTTTCACTTCTCCATCAGCAGACCCTGAAAAGATAGATGAACTCTGTCCATCTTATGTAGCAGAAACTGTTAAAGAGGAGGAAGAGAATGAGAAGTAATATTTTAAAACTTAGCTTAATAGCTTTATCTCTTCTCCCTTTATCTACAGTAGCAGACGAGAGTTTCAATGAGCATATATATAAATACTATTTTGTAAATGGAATGAGAAACAGTGCACCACAAGCTGGAGAATCAAAGGAGAAGTTTCAAGATATACTTCTATATCAATATAAAAAGAATCCATCTTATGAATATAAAGATTCATTAAAAAATATAACTTCTGGCAACTTTGCTTTATCATATAACCAAGAAGAAGAACTTATGGAACAAGCAATTGAAGTCTTTAGACAAAAAATTATAGATGATACCTCACTACACGCCTATAAATTTTATTTATGTGAAAAATTGCTATAATTAACATATGAAAAATGTAATAACTTTAGAAAAAGAACTTAAAAATTATT
>JADGEE010000012.1:45238-45442 GCA_016744535.1 Campylobacteraceae bacterium | reverse complement strand
AATAATTTTTAAGTTCTTTTTCTAAAGTTATTACATTTTTCATATGTTAATTATAGCAATTTTTCACATAAATAAAATTTATAGGCGTGTAGTGAGATAAAAAACATAAAAAACATAAAAAACATAAAAAACATAAAAAACATAAAAAACATAAAAAACATAAAAAACATAAAAAACATAAAAAACATAAAAAACATAAAAAAC
>JADGEE010000012.1:0-45138 GCA_016744535.1 Campylobacteraceae bacterium | reverse complement strand
ATAAAAAATTGTATCATATATGCAGCATTTTGTCAATGTTTTTTTTAATATGATATAATAAATATTATGAAAAACAAAGCAAAAGAATTTATAAAAAATGAATTAAAGAAAAGAAAAATAAGTTATATTAAATTATCTAATCTAATGAAAGAGAACGGTTTTAAACATAGTGAAAATACAATTAGAAGTAAAATAAATAGAGGTTCATTTTCATTTGTTTTCTTTTTAGAAGTTTGTGATAGTTTAAATTTAAAAATAGAATTAAAAGATTGTTTTTAAAGAGTAAAATCATCTCAATAATAGATTTTAACTAATAAGTCAATTAAAAAATATGAGTATTTATTTAATTTAACAAGGAATAGAAATGTCTACTATACAAAGTAGTATAGATTTAATAGTAAAATCAAAATATATTAAAGAGTACCAACAAGGCTACCCATTAATCTCAAAAGAGTCTATTATGGATTTTTCTAAAGTAAGCAAAGAGGGCGAAATAATAAATTTAGTAGATGATAGAAAAAAATTCATAGCAAAAGGGTATTATGGAATACAGAATAAAGGCTATGGCTGGATATTATCATTTAAAAAAGATGAAAAAATAGATGTAACTTTTTTTGTTAATAAAATAAAATCAGCTATCAAATATAGAGAAGATTTTTATAACAATAAAGAGACCACAGCTTTTAGAGTTTTTAATGGTGAAGGTGATGGAGTTGGTGGCTTAACGATAGACTATTTTAATGGATTTTATCTACTTACTTGGTATAGTATTGGCATATATGAGTTTAAAGATAAGATATTAGAAGCATTTAAATCTTTAGTTAAATATAAAGGCATATATCAAAAAAAGAGATTTGACACTAAAGGTAAGTATCTCAATGATGCAGATGATTTTATATGTGGTAATCACGCAGATTCTTCTATAATAGTAAAAGAAAATAGTGTTAATTTTGCAATATATTTAGATGATGGACCAATGGTTGGCGTATTTTTAGACCAAAGAGAAGTTAGAAAGAGTATTCGTGATAAATATGCAAAAGGCAAAATACTATTAAATACTTTCTCTTATACAGGAGCATTTTCAGTTTTTGCATCTCTTGGTGGTGCTAATAAAACTACAAGTGTTGATTTAGCCAATAGAAGTCGTAAGAAGACTCAAGAGCAATTTAATATAAATTTTATTAATATAGAGAAACAAGATATTATAGTTGAAGATGTTTTTAATTACTTTAAATATGCAGTTAGAAAAAAAATACTCTTTGATATAGTGGTACTTGACCCACCAAGTTTTGCAAGGTCAAAAAAACATACTTTTAGTGTGGCAAAAGATTATGTAAAACTTCTTAAAGAGACTATCTTAATAACTAATAAAGATGGTCTTATTGTTGCATCAACAAATTATGCAAATTTTGATATGAGAGTATTTAAAGAATTTATAGATAGGTCATTTAAAGAGTTGAATGAAAAATATAAAATTGAAGAGACTTTTTCATTACCAAAAGATTTTAAAATTAATGATAAATTTAAAGAGGGAAATTATCTTAAAGTTATCTTTATTAGAAAACTTAGATAATTTCCTAGTATTGTAAGTTTACCCTTTTAAATACGCATCTATCATTTTTCCTTTTCCTTTAAAGACAGAAGCAAAATCTATAATATAAAATATATCTTTATTATTCCAACCTAAATTATATAACTCCTCTAAATCATTTTTACCAAAGTTTTCAGGTTCATAAACTGCTTTTATAGCTTTATTTAAGAGAGTTCTATCTTTTAACTCAAATGGAGTATTATTGATATTTTTCATTACATTTAATAACTCCTCATCACTAACTCCCTTATTTTTTAACATAGTTGTATTAAAATTTTTACAATATTTACACCCCTCTTTATTTGCAATATAGAGTCTTAAATATGGGAAAATATTTGCATTTATAGTTGGATGATTTAAACAACTACTAACCATTCCAAAGAACTTATCTAATAGATTCTCATCAATAGTACCTAATAGCTCTAAATGTGGAGGAACTACTCCTAAAAGATTAAAAAACTTGTCATACTTCTCTTTTAGAGAACCTGTTGCCTCTTCATATTTGATTGTCTCTATAATAAACATTGAATTTTCCTTTTAATATATTAGACCGGTCGGTCTTAAAGAATTATAGAGGAATAGACCTTAAATTAGACTGAATGGTCTAATTTATTTTTTCAGTGAATTTAAATAAGATAATAAGTGATCTATCGTTTCTAAAAATCTCTCTTTTGATGACTGTTTTGGACTAAGTGAAATAGAACCCCACAAAGAGGCTATAATAAATTCAGTTAGTGAATCTGTGTTTACAGCTGAAATTTGAGATTTTTTAACAGCAATATCAAGAATAATCTTTAGATTATGTTTTATACCTTCATATACTATATTTAACTCATCTTCAAAATCTTTGTCAATAGAACTCATCTCTTGATTTAATCTATGTAATGGACACCCATAAGATATAAGCATATCATTATTTGCTACTGTTTTTATAGTGTCTATAATTGAATCCATTATATTTTTATCATCATTTGTGTCAAAATGAAAAAAACTCTCCATTTTAGGAGTTATTACCTCTCTTATAACAGCTAGTACCATCTCTTTTTTAGATGGAAAATAGTGATATAAAGAGCCTTTGGGAATATGACAATCTTTTAATATCATAGATGTGGATGTACCATTGTAACCTTTTGCATAAACCTCTTTAAAAACTGAATTTAATATTTTATCTCTAGTTGATACTTTAGACATTTAACCCCTCTAAAATTATTTTTATTAATAAATGATAATTGTATCTATTTTGATTAAAATATACAATTATCATTTAAAATTTATGAATATTGTAATAAAATTTAAAAAAGGGAGTTTTATTATTAGTTAAATAAGAGGCAATTTAATTCTATTTTTTGCTCTAGTTGAAGCTACATAATAGATATTTATCTCCTCTTTTAATTTACTAATATCACTACTACTCTTTTTTAACTCTTCTAATTTTATAAAATCATCATCTAACATCTCTACATTTTCATATTCTGAACCTTTTGCTTTGTGAGTTGTACTAAATGTAATATCAGCTTCATTTTTACTAATTAATTTTTCCTTTATTAAACGATTAATATCAAATAAATCACCTTGATAATCTTTCACTAATTTAATATATAAAAGTAATTCTCTATTTTTAATCTCTTCTGCAAATTTTGCTAACTCATTAAAACTCTTAAATCTTTTGATAAAATCATCTCTTATCTTATCGTGTGCATTTTTATATAGATAAATTAGACTTATTACTTTTATATTCATAAAACCGTAACTTTTATATTCGCTCTCAAATGAGAATTTTAAATTAGGAAAATCTAAATGTTTCACAACACTCTCAAAAAGTTTTAAATTACTTCTAGCAATTACAGTCTTTTGATTAAAATTTGCTCTCACTCTTGAAAATATAGTATCTCTATCACTTACTCCATTTAATTTAAATTTAATTCTCTTTTTTAAAAGTTTTTTATACATTCTGTTTATATCAAATTCTATCTCTTTAGCTAAATTTTGACCAAACCTAAATGATTTTGTAAGTGATAATTTTGGAAAATCTATTAAATCAAGTGAATTTGTAGCAAATCTAAATGAGTAAATTTGCTGAAAAGAGTCTCCTACATAAATTTTTTTACTATTTTGAGAGTTAATAATTTTCATCATAACTTGTGATATATCTTGTGCTTCATCAACTAAAATTGAGTCATAATTTAGTTTTGGTTTCATAAACTGATACATTTTAAGATAAAAATCGTGAGTAGCAGGAAATTTTCTATTTTTCATATCCCCTAATATCTCTTTAATTTTAGATAAAATCAGAACACTCTTTTTATTTACCAACTCTTGAAGTTCCATCGTTAAATCCACACTCTTCAAATACTCTTCTAATAAAACCTCATCAAGCTTAATTAACCAAGAGTTTAAATAATATGTGATTATATCATTGATTAACCAAGCTAATTTAAGATTTTTCTCTTTAGCTATTAAATAGTTATCTTGAATTTTCAACTCATTTAAATTATCTAACTCATAACTAAAACCATTAGCATTTCTATAAGCTAATGAGTGGATTGTAGACACTGTAATATTATTAATTTTATTTTTTATTGCTTTTTTATTTATATCATTTGCTATTGATTTATTATATGCTAAATATAAAAAACTCTCTTTAGGACGACTTTTTGCATACTCAATAAGTGTTGTAGTTTTGCCACTTCCTGCAACTGCATTAATTTTTAAATTATCTTCAGTTGATTGAATAATCTCTTTTTGTTCATCAGTTAATATATTTTTACTATTTTTTACTTTAAATATATTTTTATTTATATTAAAAAGTTGAGGACTCTTTTTATCGATAGCTATTTTTAAATTATAATAGTAAGTTTCATAAAAACTATTAATATCAATTTTAGAAGCTAAATTTGAACTTCCCTTTGTCTGCATTAAAGATTGAGATGAAATCTCTTTTATCTCTTTTTCACTTAAAATATTGTTTGCTAAATTCTCTAACTCTTTTAATTTTTTTTTTATCAAAATTTAATCTCTTTTATCTCTATGTTTTTAGATTCTAAAGAGGCAATTGTACAAATATAACTTGAAGATAAATTTATATTTTGAATTTGATAAATATTATTTTCAAAATTTACAAAATTATTATCTACATCTATTTTCATATCGATATTTTCTGATAAAAATCCTCGTCCATCTATTTTTAAAATAGCCTCTTTTATTGTCCAAAACTTATAAAAACTTTTAAGTGAGTTGTTTGAATTTATAATCTCACTCCACTCTCTTTCAAAAAATTGCTTAAAATCACTTAAATTTATATCTTTTACTATCTCTATATCAATACCTATTTTAGAATCTTCTACAATTGCACAGACAATAAAATTTTCCGAATGAGATATATTAAAATCTATATTTGCATCAATATAAGGTCTTTTATATTCACTAATTAAAACATCACTTAATTTATAATTAAAATTTTTCAATGCTTTTTGAAGTAACAGTTTGCTAAACAGATAATTATACCTATCTTGCCATCTCTTATATTTAAGAGTTTTAATCTGTAATTTTTTTGGAATTAAATTTAAATAATATTGAAATAACTCATCTTTTAAAGGTTTTAAAAAATAGCTAAAATAAAATTTAATCATATATTACTTTCAATTAAAACTAAAACAACAATTTTTATTTTCAAAATTTATTAAAGTATCTCTTAAAATTTTTACATTTAATGGTTTACTAATTCTAATTCTCTTATGGTTTTCTTTACAATGAATACAACCTAACTTTGAGCTAGGTCTATTTAAATTTCCAGCTCCATTGCTTAATGTAATTATTTTTTGAAATGGATTTAAATATGTTATTTTATCAATTAACTCATAAGCATAACTCTTAGGAATACTTAAATCAATCATTACAAAATCAAACCCACCCTCTATATAGCGTTTCCAGCCATCTTCCATCTTACAGCAAACCCCATCTATAAAAAAACTTTTTTTACATCTTTGCTCTAATATACTTTTTGTAATATTAAGACTTAACCTGTCATCATCAATATATAAAACTCTCATTTTGTAGCCCTTTTCAAGGAATTTTATATATTGTATAGAAAAAAAATGAAATTTTTGTGATAATTTTAAAATTTATGAAAATTTATTTAATTTTCTTACTTTATCACTTCTCTTATCTTTAAAATATCATCTACTAGAGTTTTTAACTCTTCTATTTTTATCATATTCGCCCCATCACTTTTGGCAATGCTTGGGTCAAAATGTGTCTCCATAAAAAAACCATCAACACCAATAGCACTAGCTCCTTTTGATAAGTAAGGTACAAAAGAGCTATCACCTCCAGTTTTACCTCCACTACTTGGCATTTGAACAGAGTGTGTTGCATCAAAGATAACTGGTGCAAATTTTTTCATAATAACTAAACTTCTCATATCAACTACTAAATTTCCATATCCAAAGGTGCTACCTCTCTCTGTTAGCCAAACCTTAGCCTTTTTTGCATTCTCATAAGTTGCTTCATTAAAGCCTCTTGTTTTTAAAACTTTTAAGATAGAATATTGCATATCAATAGGATTCATAAATTGTCCTTTTTTAATATTTACAACTCTATCAGTTTTAGCACACTCAACTAATAAATCAGTTTGACGACATAAGAATGCTGGAATTTGCAATACATCTACAACTTCACTAACTCTTTTAACTTGTGAGCTTTCGTGAATATCAGTTAAAAGCTTATAACCAAACTCTTTCCTTACATCTTCTAAAACTCTTAAACCCTCCTCAAATCCAATTCCTCTAAAACTCTCTAAGCTTGTTCTATTTGCTTTGTCAAAACTAGCTTTAAAATAAAATTCAATTTGTTTGTTTTCACTAATATCTTTTAATTCACTTGCAATTCTCATTACATTTTCACGACTCTCAATTACACAAGGTCCTGTTATTAAAACCATTTTTTTCCTTTTTATTAATACTATATTTTACACTTTAATAGTTTTTGCCAACTCTTTTGAAACTCCGCCTTTCAAAATTTCTCTTAATTTTTTAGAATTAATTAAAAATTGTTCTCTATCACACCTTCCATAAGCTTCTAATATGTTTTTTAAATTAACATCATCTTGAAGTAACTCTATATGAAATTTTCCTAAATTTTCAAAATTAAAAATAATATTTGAAAGTCCAACAAATTTAATTTTAACAAAAAGTTTTGCAATTAAAAAATCAATTGTTTTAGCTCTATATACTAAAACAAAAGGAGTTCCAATTAAACTAGCCTCTAAGGTAGCCGTTCCACTACATATAAAAGCAAAGTCACTTCTATTTAAAGCCTCTTTTGTATCTCTTATAACTTCAAAATCACTGATATCTCCATATATACTTAAATTCTCTAAAAATTTAGGGATAACTAATAATCTCTTTTTATCAATTTTTTTTGCAACTTCTCTAAAAGTTGGCATTAAAGCTTCTATTTCACTTTTTCTACTTCCTGCTAAAAAAGCTATAGTATCATTATTACTAACTCTTGATTTAAATTTATCAATTTCATCAAGTAGAGGATTTCCTAAATATAAAGAGTTTCTAAAATAGTTTTTTTCAAATGGAAAAATAGAAATTAATTTATCACAATATTTTTCTACTTTTTTAATACGACCCTCTTTCCAAGCCCAAACCTTTGGCAAAATATAATAAATTATTTTTATATTTGGATTAACTTTTTTTATCTCTTTAGCTAAAGGAATATTAAATGCAGGAGCATCAATTAATATAACTCTATCACAATCGCAAGAGATAAAAGCTAACTCCTTTATCGCCTCTTTTGCTTTAAAATATTTATAAATAATATCCATAAAACCCATTACAGAAAACTCTCTCATATCATAAAGTGGAGGAGTTGAAATTAAATTTTTATCATAAATCCCTGCAAATTCAGTATCATTTAAATATTTTATCAACTCTTTTAAGTGTAAATTACTTGATGGCTCTAGGGCTGAAATTAGTAGTTTCATTTATATTTTCCTTGTATATGGGTAATTCAATAGTAAATATAACTCCTCTTTTGGATAAAATATTTTTAACATAAAGTTTACCATGCATATTTTTTTCAATAATCATTTTTGACATATAAAGACCAATTCCTGTACCTTGAGATTGATGTTTTGTTGTAAAATATGGTTCGAAAATTCTATCTATAATTTTTTTATCTAAACCTTTTGCATTATCTTTTAATTTAATTATTCCAATTTTATCTTTTATTGAAATCTCTATATCTAAATGTTTATTATTAATTTTATACTCTTTTTTTTCAAAATCATTAAAAGCATCTTTTGAGTTAGATAAAATATTTAAAATAACTTGCTTAAACTCATTAGAATATCCATTTACCATAAAATCATTACCAGTTAAATTTATAATAATTTTATCATTTTTAAATTGAGCTGAAATTATTTTTAAACTATCTTCAATATGTTTTTTAATAAAAAAAACTTCTCTCTCTTTATTTGGTTTAAAAAAGTTTCTAAAATCATCTATTGTCTTAGACATAAAATCAACTTGCTCTAATGAATCATTTACAATTTCCATAATACTATTTTCTGTTATCTCTTTATTAGTGTAATAATCAATTTCTAATCTTTGAATGATAAGAGATAATACATTTAAAGGCTGTCTCCACTGATGTGCTATGTTTCCTATCATTTCACCCATTTGTGCCAAACGTGCTTGTTGAAACATAATACTATCTTTTTCTAAATTTTTTTGAACCTCTTTTTTTACTTTTTCTTCAAGTGATTTATTTAATCTCTCTAACTTAATAGTTTTTTCTAAAACTTTCTCTTCAAGTGATGAATTTAAAGATTTTAACTCTTTTAAATTTGTCTCAATATTATCAAGCATTTTTTGAGTTGAATTTATAATTAAACTTCTCTCATCATTTGAATTAATTTTTTTTAATTTAAAGTTTTTAAAATTTTTGAAATCTATGTTAGATATTATTATTGCAAGTTCACTCAAAGGGGACAAAATTTTTTTTAAAATAGATGAGTAGATTAAAATAATAATTAAAATAACTATAAATATCATTAGAATAAACTTCTGATAACTCTGAATTTTTTTTAAATATGAAGAAGCACTATAATATATAATTACAAAATGTTTAATACTTTTCTGCTTTAAAACATAAGAGTATCTAAAATAAGGAATTTTAGCCTCTATAAGTTCTACATTAGTATTTAAACTTGCTTTAAAGTTAAAGTCTACTTTTGAATAGGATGCTATTAAATTAAGACTCTTATCCCTTATTTCAATATTTAATACACTCTCTATATAGCCAACTCTTTTTAGTGCATCTTCTATTGCCTCTTTATCTTCCATAAAATAGAGTGTAAGTGATAAATCTTCTTTAAATGAGAGTGCAATCTCCTTTATTCTCTCCTCTTTTTCTTGCAATATTTCTGGAAAAGTTATTAAACTATTATATAGATAAAAAAGAGTTATTAATGCCGAAAATAGAAGAGTATTTATTAAGTTTACTCTATTTCCAAGAGAAAAAAATATTTTATTCATAAATTTTAGATACCTTAAAAATTTTATAAGAAAGTTTAATATTTGAGCTTTTTAAAACTTTTAAATTTATAAGAGGTTGAACTCTCTTTTTAATTGAAAGTGCAACTACTATATCCTTTTTTAACATAGCTGATTTATTAGCAAATGTTATAAGCTTATGCTTCTTTGCAAAGTTAGTTATTATTTTAACATATTTATCATCTATATCAAAAATATAGATAGCAGTTGCTATTTTCAAATCATCAATTGTCAAATTTTCAGCTAAAATTGTATTTAACTTATACTCATTTATTTTAAATCCATGCTCTTTTATGATAGATTCTTTTAATTTAAATGCACTCTCTTTTGAAAACTCATCATAAACTATTAAAAAGTTTATAGTATTATCAATAGTTTTATCTTTTAACTCTTTATCATACATTAAAAAGTAAGGAAATAACTTACTTTGAGTTATCAGTTCATTTCCAAATAAAATATTTAAAAGAGATAAAAATATTATAAAACACTTAACCATTTAATATACTTCTTTAATTTAATTATTTAAATTTTAACACTATTAACAAATTTCGTCAAGATAAGTATCATAATTAAAATAAAACTGTAATCAAATAATTAAGTTTATTAAAAGTTATAATTAAAATTTAACCAAATACTTTGCCCCATATAAGGTATATCATCACTATTTTTTGGATTTAAAGGCATATATAGAGTATCTTGTATTTTATTAAATAGATTCTTTACACCTAAATTTAATTCAACCTCTTTAAATTTCATTTTGTAAGTAATATTTAAATAGTCTTGTGATGGAATAAAACCATTTGAATCATTTTCTAATCTAGGTTTTTTTGATAAATAGTGACACCATAGAGTTAAATGATTATTTGAATTAAATAAGTATGTTCCATAAATATTTCCTATAAATTTTGATGAGAGTGAAAAATCACTGTTTGTCTCTTCATTATGTGTATCATAAAAAGCACCATTTAAATTTACTTTAAAATATTTGCTCTTCCACTCATATTCAAGTTCAAGCCCATCAACTTTTGCTTTATCTTTTAAATTTTCAAAATAGTAAGAACGATAATGTTGTATTATCATATCGTTCATATACGATTTAAATAGTGTAGCTTTAAAGGTAGATTCATCATATTTAAAAATATATCCTATCTCGTAAGTATCTACAGTTTCAGGTTTTAAAACATAAGGTGACATATAACCATAAGCTTCAAAAAAAGATGGTGGTCTAAATGAACGAGAATATTGCATTTTTAAAATATTAGAGTTATTTATACTATACACACCTGCTATTCTAGGTGAAAAAGCTTCATCTACATCACTAAAGTAATCATATCTAATACCAGTAGTAATTGCTATATCATCAGTAATATCCCAAATATCTTGAATATAAATAGCTTGTTGATTACGATGTTTTTTATCTTTTAAAAGTCCAGTATGTTCAAACCACTCTATAGATTCTGGAGAATTTATTGTATAATTTCTAAAAGTTTTATCTTTTATAATTTTTGTATTTTGAAAAAAAACACCTCCCATTAACATATGATTTTTAGCTTGATATTCCAAATCAATTTGTCCATAAGATTTTTGCTCTTTATACTCTCTTGAACGAAATTTTTCATCTGTATAAGACTCTTGCGTTAATGCTAAAATGATAAAATTTGCTGGATATTTAAAATACCTATCAGCTGGGTTTTCATATATACTTAATCCAATTTCTGGAGTTATTTTAATATCATTAAATAAAAATGACTTTTCTAATCCTATCATTGTATTTTCCATTGTTTTAATATATCGACCATCATCTGGAGGAAGTACATCAGTTGGATACCAATCAACATAACCTTGCCCTGTCTTTGTTTGAAAATTATATACCCAAAATTTATAATCTTTATAATTAAAATCTGTCATTAAATTATAAGCTTTAGAGTGTGCTGGTAAATCACCTGGACCATAAGCTGGGGTTTGCTTCGCTGTCGTGTCATTATAGAAGTGTCCATCAAGTCCAACATATAAATCATATCCATCACTTTTATAAGTAGATAGACTTAAATCAATTGATAAGTCCCCCTCTTTAATATTAGTATAAACTCCAGTATGTTTAGCTATATTTGAACCTCTTAAATACTCAAACTCTCCAAAAACTCCACTAACATTTTTTTTAGTAATAATATTAATTACTCCAAAAATTGCATTTCCTCCATATAATGCAGAACCAGCACCTCTAATAAATTCTACTCTTTCAATAAAATCTACTGGTATTGGAGTAAATACAGGACCCTTACCCCAATCATCTGTCTCTCTTAACTCTGTCTCAATAACTCTACCATTTAACATCCATTTAATTTTATTTCCAATAGCCCCATACATTGAACCAACACCACGCAAACTAGATACTACTGATTCCATTCCTACAACCATATCATAAGCATTTAATTGATTTAAATTAGTAACTCCCATAGATTTTAATTCATTACCTTTTATAATTGTAACAGTGCCTGGAACATAATCTATATTAAGTTTCGTTTTTGTGGCAATTTCTGTAGCTTCATTTAGTGTCTCTAAAAAATAATCACTATCTGCCATTAAACTTATTATTAAAAAGTTTAATAATAATAAAAAATTTTTCAACATCAACCCCTCTTTAATTTAATGGATTAATTATATCTATTAAAAATTGAATTCATAAATAATTTTTATATTTAAGTTTGGAGAATTTAAAGTTTAAAATTATTAAATAATTTCAAACTTTTTCTTGTAGTATTTCGTCTAATAATCAAACTTTAAAATTATTACAAAATAGTTCTATATTTGACTATTCTTATTTACTTATTAGTATCCATATCATACCACTCTTCTTGATTCCAAGACTCTAATTTTGATAATTTATCCATTAAATAATCAAAATCTTTTGGAAGCAATGCTTGGTCACCGTCACTTAATGCACAACTAGGATTTGGATGAACTTCAACAATCAAGCCATCAGCTCCAGCAGCCATTCCCACATAACCAAGTGATGATACAAATTCTCTCTTTCCAGCGGCGTGACTTGGGTCTACAATAATAGGTAAGTGAGTTAATTTTTGTAAGTAAGGAACTAAATTTACATCTAAAACATTTCTCATAGCAGTTTCATAACTTCTAACACCTCTTAGGCATAAAATAACATCTTTTAAACCCTCACTCATAATATATTCAGCACTCATTAAATGCTCTTTTACAGTTGAAGCAATTCCATTTTTTAAAATTACCGGTTTATCCAATTTTCCAATCTCTTTTAATAGAGGAAAATTTTGCATATTTCTAGCACCAATTTGAATAACATCAGTATATTTATAGACTACATCTATATCTCTTTCACTCATAAGTTCAGTTACAATAGGTAGCCCTGTTTCAGCTCTAGCTTGTGCTAATAATTTAAGTCCATCTTCCTCTAATCCTTGAAATGTATATGGACTAGTTCTTGGCTTGAATGCACCTCCTCTAAACATTGTAGCACCAGCTTTTTTAACAGCAATAGCAGTTTGCATTACATACTCTTCTGTATCAACTGAACAAGGACCTGCTATTATACACTTATGACTACCACCAAGTTTAACTCCATTTACATCAACTATACTTCTCTCTTCTTGAAACTCTTTACTTGCCAACTTATATGGTGCAGATACTTCTAACACTTCTTCAACTCCTGATAATGTATTTAAAGGTTTTGATAATAAGGCTTTTTTGTCTCCAATAATTCCTATTACGGTCTTTTTTTCTCCTTTAGAAATAGTTGTCTTAGCTCCCCACTCTTCTAATTGTTTTACAGCTTTATTAATATCATTTTCACTTGCTTTATAATTCATAACTAAAATCATAGAATTACCTTTTTTATTAAATTTATAAAATAAACTTAATTTTATCTAAGCTTATATAAAAACCCACTAAATAATATTAGGCAATTTATATCTAATTTTTTTATTTAATTCGTTTGCACATTCTAATTGATATTTGACCATTTCATTAAATGGATTTAAAAAATTTTCTAGTTCTATATCTACTATATTTTCTACTTTTTGAGTATTTAAAAGTTCTAAAACACAAAGTGTTGATTCTATGGTAGATAAACATATCTTATTTGGTTGCATTTTAATTTTAAATTGTGATGTTTTAGAGTGTTGAAAACTCACTTTTTGAAGTATCTGAAGATTATCACTTGATTTAATTATTTTTCTAGAACAAGGCCAAGTTGAATCTATTATAAATATAACTATATTTTTATTTTTATTTTCTATATTTTGAGTATTTAAATTTAAACTATTACTATCTGGATACAATAAAAAACAACTATTTTCACTATTATCTATTAATTCATTTACTTTTTTATGATTTGAAAAATCTATACCAATATATATACTTGAATTTAAAAGAGATTTATTAGTCATATGTCCTGTTCCATTTTTTGTCTTTTTAAACTCTTTAGGATGCATTAATATAACAAATTTTGTAAATGTATTTATAGGTTTAATATATTTACATACACAACTCTTAATTTTTCTATTACAATCATAACACTTCTCTATTACTTTAAAATTCACTAATTTACTCTCTTTTTTGCTATTATAAAATTTTTCTACTAAAATATTAATAATTTAAAGGTAAAAAATGCAAAAACTATTTATTGCTTTAATAATCGGGATTTTTATAACCATAATTTCAACTTTAGGTTTCAATACCGAACACGCAATACTTTTAGGTATTGTTGGTTTTTTAGTTACACTTTGGACAAATGAAGCGATGCCAATGGGTATTGTTTCACTCCTGCCTTTAATGCTATTTCCAATTTTTGGAATATTAGAGTTTAAAGAGGCTACAACAAATTACTCAAAACCAATTATATTTTTATTTATAGGAGGATTTTTAATTGCAATGGCAATTGAAAAAATTGGACTTCATAAAATTATTGCTCATAAACTTCTTTTAATTTTCCCAACAACACCTAGAGGTATAATTTATTCACTGGCAATTACATCAGCTGTTTTGAGTGCTTTTTTACTAAATACCACAGTTACACTTATGTTAGCTCCTATTGCTATATTTTTAACTGAAAATATAAAATTAAAAGTTAGATTTTTATTAGCAGTTGCCTATGGGGCAAATTTAGGTGGGATTATAACTCCAATTGGAACAGCTCCTAATCTAATATATTTAGGATTTATTAGTGAAAATACAGGAGCTGAAATTTCATTTATAAATTGGATATATTTAACTCTTCCGTTAGCTATATCTATGTTAGCAATTGTTCCTTATATTCTCTCAATTGGTGTAAATAATGAAGTTGTTGGACATAATAAAGATATAAGTAAAATTAATAAAATTCAAAAGAGATATATCTATATTATATTTGGATTAGTTGCACTTTTACTCTTAAATTCTCCAATAAAGCCATATTATGATGGATTAGGACTTAATGAAAAAATGATTTTATTAGGTTTTGGATTAATTACATTTGCTCCCAAAATTGGAGTTTTAGATTGGGATGATTTTAAGAGATTTCCTTATGAAATTTTATTTCTATTTGGTGCTGGTTTTACGATAGCTATGGCATTTATGCAGACAGGATTAGCTGTTGAAATTACAAATTACTTAAATGCTTTTGGTTCTTTAACACTATTTTTACTACTTTTGTTAATTGCACTTTTTGTTAGTTTTTCTACCGAAATTACAAGTAATACAGCTCTCACTTCTATCGCAATGCCTATATTTTTTGAGTTCTCAAGAGTAAATGGATTAAATCAAGAGATGGTAATGCTAGTAGCAACCATAGCAGCGAGTTACGCATTTATGCTACCAATTGCCACGCCACCAAATGCAATTGTTATCTCTTTTAGAATAATAAAAATAAAAGAGATGGCAAAAATTGGATTTTTTATTAATATAATAGGTGCTTTTTTACTTGCAATTGTAGCTTATTTTATTTGGGGAAATGTATTATAGAAACTTTTGAAGATATTCTAAATTTTAAAAATATATCTATAAAACGGATTATAAGCCCTAGTGAGTTTACAAGTAAAGAGTTTACTCAAGATGAAGATGAATGGATTTTAATTTTACAAGGAAGTGCTAAATTAAAAGTAGAAAAAAAGATAATAGAGTTAAAAAAAGGGGAGTATTTTTTTATCAATTCAAAAACTTCTCATCAAGTGATTAGCACCTCAAAAGAGCCTCTTTGTATATGGTTAACAGTTCATATATTTTAATAATTAAATATCTAAATTATTATTTAGTTTTCAAATGCTACTTTTTTGCTACTATATGATTAAAATAAATATTAAAATTTAAACAATTTGTATATAAATTTTTAACTAAATTTAAGGCATATAAGCTTATATTATATAAAATAAATTACAAAAAGGTTTCGGTATGAATGATTATACTTCACTTTTTAAACGGGCAACTTCTCAGCTAGAGGCGTTATCAAAGCTATCTTCAACTAAAGAGGAGAGCATTGAAACAATGTTAGAGAAAAATAGTGTTAGTAGGCGTGATTTTTTAAAATGGACTGCGTCTATTACAGCTATGTTAGCACTTCCAGCACATTTTACTCCATTAGTAGCTGATGCTGTTAAGTTAGCTAATCGTTTACCTGTTATTTGGCTTCATTTAGCTGAATGTACAGGGTGTAGTGAGTCACTCATTCGTACAAATTCTCCAACAATAGATTCACTTATTTTTGATTATATATCATTAGAGTATCACGAAACTTTAATGGCAGCCGCTGGTTGGCAAGCTGAAGAGAACCTTGAAAATGCAATTAAAAATTATAAAGATCGCTATATTTTATTAGTTGAAGGTGGAGTTCCTACAGCTATGAATGGTCAATACTTAACAATTGGAGCTCACGCTAGAACAGGTCTTGATTTACTAAAACACACAGCCTCTTCTGCTGCTGCAATATTTTCAATTGGAACTTGTGCTAGTTTTGGTGGAGTTCAAGCAGCTGCTCCAAATCCAACAGGTACAAAAGGCGTTGATAAAGTTATCTCAAAACCAGTTATCAATGTAGCAGGCTGTCCACCAAGTGAAAAAAATATTGTCGGAACACTAGTTCATTTTATTCTATTTGGAACATTACCTGCACTTGATAATTATAATCGTCCCAAATGGGCTTATGCCAATAGAATTCATGATTTATGTGAACGCCGTGGACACTTTGATGCTGGTGAATTTGTTGAAGAGTTTGGAGATGACGGAGCAAAAGAGGGCTGGTGTCTATATAAACAAGGCTGTAAAGGGCCATACACTTTTAATAACTGTTCAATTGAAAGATTTAATCAACACACAAATTGGCCTATTGGTGCAGGACACGGCTGTATGGGCTGTAGTGAGCCAGACTTTTGGGATACAATGGGACCATTTGAAAAGCCAATTGATGATAACTTACTAATGGGACTTAATACAACTGCAGATAATGTTGGAACTACTCTATTAACAGCTACTGCTATTGGTATAGGAGCACACGCAGTAAGTAGCCTATTTGCGAAAAAAAATGAGGAGAAATAATGAGTAAGCGTATAGTAATTGACCCTATTACAAGAATTGAGGGACATTTAAGAATTGAAGTAGAAGTTGATGAAGATAATGTTGTTCAAAAAGCTTACTCATCATCAACTCTATGGCGTGGAATAGAAGTTATTTTAAAAGGTCGAGATCCTAGAGATGCAGGTTTAATAACACAAAGAATTTGTGGAGTTTGTACATATTCACACTATAAAGCTGGAGTTGAATCAGTTGAAAATGCACTAGGAGTTGTACCACCTTTAAATGCACAATTAGTTAGATCTTTACTTGATGAATCACTCTATATGCACGACCACGTCGTTCACTTCTATCATCTTCACGGAGTTGATTGGGTTGATATAACATCAGCTCTGCAAGCTGACCCTGCTAAAGCTTCAAAAGAGGCTTTTAAATATACAGATAGCCCAATTGCAACTGGTGAGGATGAGCTTAAAGCTGTTCAAGAGAAAGTTAAAAAGTTTGCAAGTAAAGGCTCACTAGGACCATTTGCAAATGCTTACTGGGGAAACAAAACTTATAAATTTACACCTGAACAAAATTTAATAGCCCTCTCTCACTACTTAAAAGCTTTAGAGATTCAAAGAGTTGCTGCTCAAATGTTTGCTATCTTTGGTGCGAAACAGCCACATCCTCAAAGTATAGTTGTGGGTGGAATTACAAGTGTAAAAGATATGTTAAGCCCAAGTCGTCTTATGGAATGGAAGAGTAAATATGAAATTGTTAAAGATTTTATTGACCGTGCGTATTACGCTGATATTGTAATGGCAGCTTCTGCTTATGGAACTGAAGAGAGTGTTTTAGGTGGGGTTGGAGTTAAAAACTTTTTATCAGGAGAGGCATTTTTACTTAGTCGTGGTAAAAAACTATTTGAATCTGGAATTATTAAAAATGGTGATTTAACTAAAGTATATGAAATTCAAGAAGATAAAATTGCTGAAGATGTCACACATTCGTGGTATGAAGGCGAAAAACCACTAAAGCCTTATGACGGTGAAACAAAACCAAAATATACAGGTTTTATTGATGGAGATACAGTAAACGGTAAAGCTAAAATTATCAATGAAAAAGATAAATATAGTTGGGTTAAATCTCCTCGTTATGATGGAGAGAGTTATGAAGTTGGGCCACTCTCTGTGATGCTTGTAAACTATGTAAAAGGTAATAAAGTTGTAGTTGATGCTGTAAGTAAATTTTTAAAAAAGACAGGTTTACCAGTTAATGCACTGTTTACAACACTTGGAAGAACTGCTGCTAGAATGCTTGAGACTAAAATAGTTTCAGATAATGCAATTACTACATTTAATTCACTAATTGAAAATATAAAAACTGATGATAGCACTTATACAAAAGTTGAAATTGATAAAACTAAAGAGTATAAAGGTCGTTTTATTGGAGAAGTTCCAAGAGGTACACTTAGTCACTGGATTAGAATAAAAAATGGTGTAATTGAAAACTATCAAGCAGTTGTTCCGACAACTTGGAATGCAGGACCAAAAGATGCAAATGGGGTTATAGGACCCTATGAGGCTTCACTTGTAGGACTTAAACTAGAAGACCCTACTAAACCATTAGAAATTTTAAGAGTAATTCACTCATTTGACCCTTGTATGGCGTGTTCAGTGCATGTTATGGATTTAAAAGGTAATGATTTAAGTGAATTTAAAGTAAATGCAACCTCTGCAACATCTTGTTAAGGAGATGATTATGAAAGATAATGAACGCATTTATCATGCAAATTTTGTTTATGGAAGTGCTAATAGAGTTTTACATTGGGTAAGAGCTATTACTATTATTGCATTAATAGTAACAGGTTTTTATATAGCTGATCCATTTTTAACACCTACTGGTGAAACAAAAGATTTAACTCTAGGTCAAATTAGTATGTGGCACTATATTTTTGGATTTATATTCACATCAGGTGCAATTATTAGAATATATCTCTTCTTTTTTGGAGCAGATAGCAAAGTTGAGCTTAAGTCATTAGAGGATGTTAAAAGTGTGGATTCTTGGATTACACAACTTAAGTCTTACTTTTTTATTGGAGAGTTACATAAAAAAGGAGTTTATGGACCTCTTCAATTTATAGTATATGCTTCTATTACAATTTTAATTCTTTTAGCAATTTTAACAGGACTTATTTTATATACTAATGTATATCATCAAGGCTTAGGTGGTATGCTTTATGAATCATTTAATATTGTTACTACTTGGTTTGGTGGCTTAGCACAAGTTCGTTTAATTCACCATCTTGTAATGTGGGGATTAATTTTATTTGTACCAGTGCATATATATATGATAATTTGGTCATCAATTAGATTTAAACATAACGCTGTTGATGCAATGTTTACGGGTTATGATTATCACTTAAAAAATGAAAAGAGTTAAAAATTAATATGAAAATACTAATTTTAGGTATAGGCAATATCTTATTTGCAGATGAGGGAGTTGGAGTTCATATCACAAATTATATAAAAGAGAAGTATGAGTTTAACTCCTCTCACCAAATTGATTTAATGGATGGAGGAACATTAGCACAACGATTGATTCCTATTATAGTTAAGTATGACTATTTAATTATTATTGATACTATAAATGCTCCAAATGTTGAAGCTGGTGAGGTTTATTTTTTTGATTTTGACAATATCCCAAATGGAGTTGATTGGCAAGGAACTGCTCACGAGGTTGAAATGTTGCAAACTCTAAATATGATGGATTTAGTAGGAGATAGACCGACTACTAAAATTTTTGGAATAGTACCAACTATTATCGAGCCTATTAAATTCTCTCTATCTAAAAAAGTTTATAGTGCTGTAAATGTAGTAGAGAGTAAATTAATAGAGCATTTAAAATCGCTTGATGTAAAAGCTAATATGAAAAGAGAGATTATGATTGATGATATTTTAAAAATCTCATATAAGTTAAATATATGAAAGTAACATTTAATTTTACTTATACTCACTCTAATGGATTAATGACTCGTCTACTAAATTATATAAAAAGAGAGTCAAAAATTACTATTTTTTTAAATCAAAACATTAATATATATAGTATTCAAGCCAAAGGAGAGCAAAATGAATTAGAGGCTTTAGGCGAACTTATCTCATCAACTATTCCTCTATCATTTTTTTTAGAGAGTTATGAGCTTAAAGAGATAGAAGATATTAATGCTAAAGACGAGTTTTTAAAAGATAACTCAACTTATTACCAAACTCCATACTGTTTAAAATGTCAAAATAGAGTTATAGATAAAACACTAGCAAATTTTAATGAGTGTGAAATTTGTGGAGATAGTAATTTAAAATATCCCATTAATAAAGATTTTTATGAAATATTAGAACAAAAAGTCAAGGAGTTTTTAGATAAAGGTTTTGTAACTCTCAATACTATCTATGGCGATAGAATTATCTCTATTAATGAAGAGCAACAAAATAGACCTTATGGAATTTTAATTTGTGATATAGAAAAAATAAAAGACTCTTTTGTAGCCACTGATTTAGAGATAAAAACACTTACTTTAATTGAAAAGCCAATAATAATCTTAAAACCAAAATTTAAATTTAAAATAGAAAAGAGTCTAAAAAATATATTTTATGATCTCTTCTTAGCTGATGATTTAATAACTCTAGTTTTTAGTAATTTAATCAAATTAAATGGAATTAATCAAGTATTTGCATCAAGTTTTTCAACGCTAAAATGTACAGTTACAGAAAAAAAGGCTTTTATTTTAAATACAGGTAGAGATATTTTACCAATGGAGTTTAAAAAAGAATCTAAACTAAATGCAGAGTGCAAAGCGTTTGGATTTTACTCTAATATAAAATCAAATTTAATAAAAATTGATTATGATGTAAATCAAAATAAAGATAGTAATTTAATCTCATTTATTCCTGATAAAAAATCAAATCAAAAAAACTCTATCTCTTTTAAATCAAATCACGGGGCAATACAATCTATTATTTTTGAAAATTCTCTCTATAATAAAACACTTTGCGGAATTCATTTAAGTAATATTTCAAATTCAGAAATTTTTAGTTACTCTCCAAAAATTGGCTATAACTCTATGGTTAAATTTAAAAGTTTAAATCTACAACCAAAAGAGATATTAAAAGCTATATCTGAAATTGATGATAATTCAAAACGACTTATTAATAATTTTAAAAATAAGTATGAAAAACTCTATAATAAAATTCAAAATTTTGAATTTAAAAATTTTAAAGATGTAGATACAATAACAGAACTTTTCGGATTAACATCGGTAATATTAGGCTTTTATGATGGTGATGATATTTATGAGAGTGCAAAAATGTTACAATATAATGCAATAGAGGCTAATTTAAAGTCTGGTCCTAGAGTTGATTATAAAATTAAAAATAATAATTATTTAGATGCCTTAATATCACTAAAATCTGCTATAAGTTTTAAGTTAGCTGGTGCTAATGATATTTTAATTAGCTTAGGTTTTGTAGATTCACTAGCTGATTTTATCGCAACGAAAGTTGAAAATATAGATAAAAATATTTCAATAGATGCCGTAGCAATTAGTGGAAATTTATTTGAAAATAGACAACTGTTAAAAAATATCTTTAAAGTTATTTCACCAAATTATCCTATATTTACAAATAAAAAATTGAGTATGGATAGAGATAATATTGTATTTGGTGCATTGATGTTATAAATTTATTAAAGGCTTTAATATGGAAATTAGTTTATTAATTATATTTTGGTATGGATTACTTCACGCTTTTGGACCAGACCATTTAAGTGCGATTGCTGATTTTTCAATTGGAAAATCTAAAAGAAAAACTCTACTTATTACTCTCTCTTTTGCTATTGGTCACGGATTAATGCTATTTATTTTTGCTAAAATTTTAGAGAGTCAAGCTATCTCACCTGAAATTTTAAGTTATGCCGATTTTATAGCTTCTATAATTATAATAGCTATGGGTTTATATATGCTTTTAATGGTTTATCTTGATAGAGTCCATCTGAAAAAACATATTCATAATGATAAAGAACATATTCATATTTGGTTTGGAAAAGAGCATTCTCATAATGAAAACTCTAGCTTATCAGCTTTTAGTATCGGTACACTTATGGGAATTGGTGGTGTTAGAGGAATGCTTATAACTCTTAGTTTAGTAAATTCACACACAATTGATTTTATGATGGTTTTAGCTTTTGTAATGGGAGCAATGGTTGTATTTGTGGGTTTTGGAATGATTATGCTTTTTATTAATAAGAGACTTTTGTATAGTAAGCAAAATGTAAGAAGAGTTGTAAGTGTAGCAGGAGGAGTTTCGTTGATTGTTGGGCTTAATATGATATTGTAAAAATATAGAATATATAACTAATGTTACGCTAAAATTTTAATCGATTTATTTGCTATAATATTACAAAGAATTAATAGAGAAATTTATTCTCTATTTTTTAATCTATTAATAATTGCTTGTGCTATATTTAAGCTTGATTGTGGATTTTGACCAGTAATAATATTGCCATCAACTTCTATATGGTTTGACCAATTTGGTTTTACAATGAAATTTGCACCTAAACTTTTTAATTTACTTTCTAATAAAAATGGCATTTTATCTATAAAACCTGCCTCTTTCTCTTCATTATTTGTAAAACTTGTGATAGTTTTTCCTTTAACTAAAGGCTCACCACTACTTAAGGTAACACCTACTAAACTAGCTGGACCGTGACAAATTGAAGATATAATTTTATTATTTTCTGCAAAATCTCTTAAAATTTTATGTAAATTTTTGTCATTTGGCAAATCAAACATAGTTCCGTGACCACCTGGAATATAAACTGCACTATATTTATTATGTTCTATATTCGAAAGCTTTGTTGTATTTTTTAGTGCATTTATAGCATCACTCCATTTTTTAGCCTCATCACTGCTAACTTTACTTCTTGGATCAATTGGAGCTACTCCACCTTTAATACTTACAACTTCTACATTAAAATCACTCTTTTTAAACTCCATATAAGGAATTGCAAACTCTTCTAACCATAAGCCTGTTTTTTCACTTGAGTCTATTTCAGCCCAACTTGTAACTATAATTAAAATTGATAATACTGTATTCATAAAAATCCTTTAAATTTTTTATATAAGCTTATATGTTTTTTATCAATATTGACATTTTACTTTAAAAAAAAGTATAATTCAAATTATTAATTTTATAGAAGGTATAAATTTATTTATGGTTAATTTAGAGTGGTTTAAAAGTTTTATTGCAATTTATCGAATAGGTACAGTCTCTAGTGCTGCTGAATTTTGTAAATTAACTCAACCAGCAGTTAGCCAACATTTAAGTTCACTTGAAAAAATTTTAGAAAATAAACTTTTTATAAGAACTTCTAAAAGAATGATTCCAACTGATAAAGCAAAAGAGTTATATTCTCAAATTGCTTCATCTTTTGATATTTTAAATAAAGCCTCAAATAAGATACAAAAAAGTATTTTAAAACCTGAAACTCCTATTTTAAAAATTGGTACTCCTCTTGAATTTTTTTATGAAAAAATAATTCAAAAATTAACATCAACACCATTTAGATTAAATTTTGAATTTGATATAACTCAAAATTTAGTAGATAAATTAAAAAATAACCATTTAAATGCAATAATTGCTACTCAAAAAATAAACTCAAAAGAGATTGAATATAGGAAAATATACAAAGAGGAGTTTATTTTAATAGCACCTAACAATATAAAAATTTCAAAATATAAAGATTTAAATGAGTTAGAGGAGTGGTTATTAACTCAAAAATGGATTAGTTACGGAGCAGATTTACCAATAATTAGACGGTTTTGGCAAGATGTGTTCAATAATATGGCTAATATTCAACCTATTATCATTATTCCAAATCTTCACTCTATTTTAAAAGCTGTCGAATTGGGTGTAGGAGTTAGCATATTACCTAGTTATTTATGTCAAAAAGCCATTAAGGAGAGAAGTATTTACACTATTTTAGAGCCAAATCCACCCATTATAAATGAGTTATGGATTGGATATAAAAAGATAGATAAAAATAGCGAAAATATTAAAACTTTAAAGAGTTATATTAAATTGTAAACTTTTTATATCTTAGCAAAACATAGAATTAAAATCATCCTCTTTTAATTTGAGATAATTCATTTTGTAATTTTACTTGTGATAACTCTTTTTCTTTTTTATATTTAGTTAATAATATACTAATTAATGAAGAGAATGTATTTATACCGTCTTCTTCCTTTGCTAATTTAAGAACAGCTTTTTTTAAATCTTTATCAATAGTTACATTTGTTCTAACTTTACTCATAGTTCGCCCTTTTAATTACTAATTTTAATTATATCATATACAATTTATAAAAAAAAATACTAGTACATTGTCATACATATATTTATAACAAAAGTATGTATTTTAAGCTATATAAAAGTAATTAAGTTTTACAATTTAGATTAAAAAAGGCAAAAAATGGAAGATAAAAAAGATGAAGTAATAAAAATATTAGAAAAAGTTGAAGTGGAATTAACATTTTTAACAACTGTAATTACATATATGGGAATAGATAGTATTGAATTAAATTCAGATGATATACTAGGAGTTAGTTCACTATTAAATAGAGTTAAAGAAGATGTAAAAGAATCAGTAGATATTTTATCATAAATAATTTATTTCATAAAAAAAAGGAGCTAATTTTGCAAAAAATAATTTTAAAAGGATATATACTTGTATCAGAAAGCGAACTTGAAATAGTAAAAAAAGAGCTAATTAATCATATTAAATTATCAAAAGAGGAAAATGGTTGCTTAGCATTTGAGGTATCTCAAGACAAATATAATAAAAATCGTTTTAATGTATATGAAGAATTTACTAATCAAAAGACATTTGAAGCACATCAAGTCCGTGTACGCAACTCTAAATGGGGTTTAGTTACAATAAATGTTACAAGACATTATCAAATTACAAAAAAATAGATGAAAATGTTAAAACATTTCTTTAAATTATAGAGGAAATTTTATGAAAAAAATAGCAATTATAGGAGCTGGAGCATCTGGATTAATAGCTAGTATTGTGAGTGCAAAAGATGGAATGAGTGTTGTTGTCTATGAAAAAAATGATAAAATTGGTAAAAAAATATTAGCTACAGGAAATGGTAGATGTAATATCACAAATAGAGAAATTGAAATTTCAAATTTTCACGGATTAAATCCACAATTTGCAAAATCAACACTAAGTCAATTTAATTTTAGAAAGTGTGAAGAGTTTTTTAATAGTATTGGAATAGAATTTAAAGAGGGTGAAAAAGGACGACTTTATCCTATGTCACTTCAAAGCTCAAGTGTTGTTGATTTATTAGTTTATGAAGCTAAAAGAGTTGGAGTGATATTTAAATTAAACTCTTATGTTGAAAATATAGAAAAGAGAGAAGATAAATTTTTAATTAAAACTCAAAATAGTAGTGATTTATTTTCAAAAATTTTAATTGCTACTGGTGGATTAGCTACACCGTCTCTAGGAAGTAGTGAAAGTGGATATGAGTTTGCAAAAATATTTAATCATAATATTATAAAACCTTTTGCCTCTTTAGTTCAAGTAGTCTCTAATACTTCATTTTTAAAACTAGTTAGTGGAGTAAAAATTAACGGTTTTATAAAAGTTTTAATTGATAAAAAAGAGGTTAATAGTACTTATGGTGATATACTTTTTACAAATTATGGATTATCAGGTTCAGCAGTTTTAGATATAAGTAGAAGTGTTTCACTGGGAGTTTTACAGAAAAAAAATATAGAAATTATATTAGATTTGTTTTCATTACTATCTAAAGATGAGTTATTAAGTTTACTACAAAAAAGAGTTAAATTTGCAAATGATAAAAATATTGAATTTTGGTTAGAGGGATTAATAAACAAGAAATTAACATCTATTATAGTAAAAAATGCAAATTTAAGAAGTGATATAAAATTTGCAAAAGAGTTAAACAAAAAAGACTTACTAAAAATTGTTTATGCGATAAAAAATATGAAATTAAATATTATAGATACTAAAGGTTTTAAGAGTGCAGAAGTTAGTGCAGGTGGAGTTGATGTAAGAGATATAAATCCTCAAACAATGGAATCAAAACTTCAAAAAGGGATTTTTTTTGGTGGTGAAGTTATTGATATAGATGGAGATTGTGGAGGTTATAATCTTCAATGGGCTTGGGCTTCTGGATTTATTGCAGGAAAAAATATGAGTAAATTTTAAATTAAATATTTAATTCCTTCCTATATTTTAAAACACTATTTATAGGAACATTATAATATTTAAATAAGTCTATATTTTACTTTCTCCTTTGAAACTAATAATCCACTTATAACTATTAAAATAATTCCAAATATAGTTAAATTATTTGGAAACATATCTCCTAATAAAATTACACTTAAAATTACTGCAAAGACTATATTTAAATATCCAACTGCACCTATTATTCCAGCCTTTGTACTTGAGTATGCTTTTGTCATATAGACTTGTGCTAAAGTTGAAACAAGCCCTAACAATACAATATAAACCCAAGCTATTCCCGTTGGCATAGTAAACTTAGCAATTGCAAAATCTAAAAATTTAACTGTTCCAAATTCGGCTATTATCATAAATATAACTGGAAAAATTGTCCCTGTTAGCATAAATGATAAAACTATAACTCTTGTATCGTAATAATTTTTAAGCTCTCTTATTGAGGTGTAAGCCAGTGCTGCACCAACTCCACTTAAGATTCCTAAATAATCAGCTTTATCTAAACCCTCACCTGTAAATTTTGTGATAAATACAATCCCAATAAAACCGATAAAAATACCTATCCAACTCTTAAAGCTTAAACTCTCTTTCATAAAAAAATATGCAAAAATTGCTGTAAATATTGGAGAAGTTTTTGAAAATGTCATAGCTTCAGCTAAAGGAATTGTAGCGATATTATAAAAAAACATTAAAAGAGCTAAAAATCCAATTACGCCTCTAAAAATAAGCAAAAGTGGTTTTCCTCCAACTTGTTTAAGTGGGGATTTTAAAATAGCTAAAGTCATAATAACTACACCAAAAACATTTCTGAAAAAAACTACTTCAACTGAACTCATATAAAAACTTAACTCTTTTGCAAAAATTCCCATCCACGCAAACATAAATGAGGCAAATATCATATATGCGATACCTCTATTTTGATTACTCATAATTTCCTTTTATTTTAATATCTATATCAATTTCTCTATTATTTATTAAATATTTATCCTCTTCTAATATACATTTTTTAAAAAAAGTATCAAATTCACTACACTCTGTATATATAAATCCATTTTTTACTCTTTGGCATTTAGTTTTATAGTGACACTTTTTAAACATTTTATCCCAAAATTGACACTTTTCTTCACAAATTAAATTATTATTAATATAACTCTTTTTATAAAATAGACACTTTTTAAAAAAACTATCACAATATTGACACTTTTTAATTTTTACTGGATTTGCAAATAGATTTAAACTTAAGAAGAGAAAAAAAATAGTTATAAATTTCATAATTACTCTCTTACAATATCAAAGTCTTGAGGAATATTAGGCTTGAAAATATCACTTTTTAGAGTTAAATTTTTCTCTTGATTATTAAATTCAATATCTACCCTATTATCCATTTTATCCACAAATTGAACTCTTTTTAATAAATCATTTTCCATATAAAGCAGATATTTTTGGTCTTGCACTAAAGTCTCATATAAATTCTTACTAACCTTTTTAGAAGCATTTAAAATTTTCAAAAAATCAATTGTTCCATCAACTCTAGTAATAATAGCTTGTTCAAGTTCAGGCTCTATTATAGTAACTTCAGAAGCTATTAGATAAACTTGTTTAACTATTGGTTTACGATACTCCCAAAAAGCTAAATTTGGCTTTTTTATATAGACTTTTCCACTATACTTAATTCTTTCATTTTGCTCATTTATAATATCTTGTTTAAAATCAGCACTAAAAGTTTCTATATCTTCAAATCCACCAAAAAGATTAACAAATATTAATGAGATAAAAATTATATACTTCATACTCTACCTTTTAAATATTTTTTTTACTTTTTTCCTCTTGTTATTTTTGCTCCAATTGAACTTAATTTATCTTCAAGTTTCTCATAACCTCTATCTAAATGGTAAATTCTATGTATATCTGTAACTCCATCAGCTACAAGTCCAGCTAAGACTAAAGCAGAACTAGCCCTTAAATCTGTTGCCATAACTTCTGCACCTATTAATTTATTACCACCGTCAATTGTAGCTACTTTTCCATTTGTTTTAATACTAGCCCCAAGTCTTCTAAGCTCACTTGTGTGCATAAATCTATTTTCAAATAGTCTCTCTTCAATGATACTTGTTCCTTCTGCTTGAGTAGCTAGTGCCATAAATTGAGCTTGCATATCAGTTGGAAAAGCTGGATATTCACTTGTTATAATTTCAACTGGATTTATTTTTCTAGCTTCAATTAATTTTATTTCATTTTCATTTTCAATAATACCAAACCCCATCTCTTTTAATTTTGATAACACTGCACTTAAGTGTGAACTATTAACTTTTTTTAGGGTTAAATTTGAATTTGTAATTGCTCCAGCACAAAGATAAGTTCCTGCTTCAATTCTATCTGGAATCACTTCTATTTCACTAAATTCAACTAACTCTCCACTAGTTCCATAGATAGTAATTTCATCAGTCCCGATTCCATTAATATCAACTCCAGCATTTTGTAAAACATTACAAAGTTGAATTACTTCAGGCTCTTTTGCTATATTTATAATTTTTGTGTTACCTTTTGATAAAGCAGCTGCCATAATTATATTTTCACTTCCTGTGACAGTTATCTTATCAAATACAATTTCACACCCTTTTAAGCCTTTTTTAGCCTCTGCTACGATATAACCACCTCTAATATCAATTTCAGCACCCATCTGTTTTAAGGCTTTTATATGTAAATCAACAGGTCTCTCTCCAATTGCACAACCACCAGGAAGACTAACTTCACACTTTCTAAATCTAGCTAACAGTGGACCTAATACTAAAATAGAAGCTCTCATAGTTTTTATTATTTCATAATTTGCTTTTGTGTGATGTATTTTTGAGGAATCTATTTTTAATAAATTATTATTAAACTCAAATTCACTTCCTAAATTCTTTAATAACTTTAAAAGTGTTCTAATATCAACAACATTTGGAATATTTGAAATATTTACTAAATTTTTTGCTAGAATTGTCGATGTAATGAGAGGAAGTGCGGAGTTTTTAGCACCAGATACTTCAATTGTACCATTTAATTTTGTATTTCCACTAACAGAGAGAAAATCCATTTTCAACCTTTTAAATTAATTTTGCTTCATTTAAAAAACAAGAGGGTTCATAATCAATATTTCTAAATTTATCATACTTTGCAAATGAGAGATAGAGTCTGTCTTTAGCCCTAGTTACTGCTACATAAAAGAGTCGCCTCTCCTCGTCAAGTGAACTTCCTTTTGAAATTAATTTATGATTTGGAAACCTTCCTTCCATTAAATCAACTACAAAAACTTCTTTAAATTCAAGCCCTTTACTTGAGTGAACAGTTAATAAGTTTACTCCACTACCTTCGCTCATCTCTGAATTTGTCAAAATTAAAGCATTTAAAAATCTATTTAAATCATCATAATTTTTGGCAATATCTTTTAAAATATTTATCTTAATATCAAGTTTTAAATCAGCTTCTTTTTTTAATTCATTATCAACTTCTCCACTTTTTAAAGTAGCTCGTTTTGTTGTAATTGTATCTTTTATATCTTTAAAAAGATGTGAGTTATTGATAAATTCTACAATTCTTGTAGGATTTTTAGAATTTATATGTTTATATAGTATGTAAAAATTATAGATAAATTTTACCGCATCACTAGTTAATTTTGGATGTTTTAAAATAGGGTTTTTCAAAAAACTATCATCATCTATAATATTTTTAAAACGAGATGCTTTCTCTAAGACAAAATAGTCATCAAAAAGTCCTAATTGAAAATTTTTTTTAGATTTAAACGGATTTGCAATATCATTTGGTCTAAAGAGTCCTCTTATAATATCTCCATCACCTAAAAGAGAAAGTGCATCAAAAAGCTCTTTTGAAATTGCACTTCCAACACCTTTAATATACTCAAAAATGTGAATAAATGCCATCATATCTTTGGGATTCATTAATAGTGTTGCAATATCTAAAAAAAGTTTAATCTCTTTTGATTCAAAGAAACTAAGACTTCCTTTTCTTTTTGAGGGAATATTATTCTCTCTTAAAATCGCCTCAACTCCATCTGCTGTTGCATTGTTTCTAAAAATAACAGCAATTTCTTCTTTTGGAGTATTTGATTCTATAATCTTTGCAGTCACAGCACGATATTGCTCTTTTACATCTGCACAAGTAAGCAATCTTGGAGGAATATTACTATCTCTTCTAACAACTTCAAGTTCTTTTGGATAGACTCGTAAATTACTTTTAATAACATCATTTGCTAATTGTAAAATTAGTGCAGTTGAGCGATAATTTTTTTTAAGAGTGAAAATTTTAGAATTAATATAGACATCTTTAAATGATGAAATAATAGAAATATCAGAACCATTAAAACCATAAATACTCTGGTCATAATCTCCTACACAAAATAGAGAATTTGGCTCTAATGTATTAATAAGAGAGTTTTGAAGTGGATTTGTATCTTGATACTCATCAACTAAAATCTCATCAAAACTTATTTTACTATCTCTTATTTCATCTTTTGCAAAAATTAATAAATCATCAAAATTTGCATAACCATACTCTGCTTTTAACTCTCTATATTCATCTAAAATATCATTATAAATATCTAAATAGATTTCGTGTTCAGGGCTTTTTTCGCTTAACCACTCATTAAAACTCTCTACATTTGTACTATTTAAATAGAGTGAGTATAAATCATATAGATAAGAGTAGACATATGGCTTAGTTTTCTCTTCACTAAAATTTAAAAAGTTTCTCTTATCATAAAGAGTTTTTAGTAGCAATTTTAACTCTTTTGGAGTTTTTAGCGCTATATTTCTCTTTCCTTTTTTAAGCCATCTATAACTAACTGCGTGAAAAGTTCCAGCTTCAATTCGCTTTGCAACATCTTTACCAAAAAATTTTGCAACTCTTACTATCATTTCCGCTGCTGCTTTATTAGTAAAAGTCAAAAGTAAAATTCGCTCTGGTGCTACACCACTTTGGATTAAATAAGCTATTCTTCCAACAATAGTTGAAGTTTTACCAGTTCCAGCAGAAGCTATAATTAAATTATGTCCTTGATTTGATTTTACGGCACTTAACTGGTCACTATTTAAATTTTTAAGAGGCACTAAAAACTCCAATTGATTTATATTTTTAAAACTATATCTTTTTTTATTGTTTAAATCAATTGATAATTTTTAAATACATTTTAATTGTTACTTAACCCTCTCTTGTATCTCTTGGATTGATAATTTACTTAATAATCTTGTATCAAACTCCTCAAAAGTTTCACTATTATTTTTTTCATCTCTATAAAATTCAACTAACTTTTTTACAATCTTTTTAGCTTTAGTAAGTGGAGTGAATTTAAATATAACTCTTGCTTCTTCTGATTTTATAGTAGCTTTTCCACCTAAATATATATGAACTCCATCACATCTATTTCCATCTTCATCTTTTGCTTTACATCCCTCAAACCCAATATCACCAATTGAGTGAATTCCACAACCTTTAGGACAAGCTGACCAATATAATCTTATTTTTCCATTTTCAATGGAAACTTCTCTATTTAAATATTCCGATAACTCTATCGCATCAGGTTTATTAGCAATTACACCAAAACTACAAGTAGCAGTTCCAGCACAAGCTATTTGATTATGAAAATAGATATTATTAAATTTTGAATATTTCTTATAAATTTCACTATCTTTTAATAAATTTTCTATATTATTATTAATTAAATAGATATTTTGCTCAACTGATAATCTAATTTCTGAATCGTTAATATCTGCTAATTTTGAAACTTCAATTAAATCACTTCCACTAAAAATACCACTAGGTATACTAAATTGTAACGCATTTAAATTATTATTTAATTTAACTGCTCCAGCTTTTATGATAGACTCTTTATTGACTAAAATTTTACCACTATTTTGTAAATTTAATTGACTATACTCTTTTATAGCTTTTACAAATTCATCAATTCCAACTGCTTGAATTAAAAAATATAATCTATTTTTATTTCTATTATCTCTAAAACCATAAGTTTTAAATAGATTTATAATAGCTTTATAAACACTTATTACTTCATTTTTTTTGATAAAAAGCCCACTATCAACTGCTTGAACTCCGACTTTACCCCCTAAATATAGATTAAATCCTATTTCGTTATCTCTTTTTGCTATAATAAAAGAGCAATCGTGTCCATAGATATTACAATCATTTGTACTACAACCAATAAGAGCTGTATTAAACTTTCTGGGTAACTCTCCAATCCAATCTTCTCTATTTATAAAAATATTTTGTAACTCATCTATTATCGGTTTACACTCAATAAAACTATCTTCACTTAATCCATCAAATGAAGAAGTTACTATATTTCTAAAGTTATCTACTCCTGTTTGAAATGTTGAAATACCTACACTATTTAACTCTTTTAATACTTTTGCTAAATTTTCAAATTTAATATATCTAAGCTCAATTTGTTGTCTTGTTGTGATATCTATATAATCATCTCCGTAACTCTTAGCTACATCTCCAATAATTTTAGCTTGAATTATATTAAGCTGACCTGCTGGAATTCTAACTCTTATCATAAAAGTTTCATCACCTTTATCAAAAATACCAAAGCACTTTAAAAAATATTTACTATCTTCATCTTTTAAATTTTCATAACCACTACTGCAAATATTTTCTAACTCATCAAAAACACTCATAGGAGTCTTTAACTCTTTTAATTTTTCTATCTTATTTCTCTTTTTATCTCTCTCTTTAAATGCTATCTCTAATTTATTCATACTCTTTCCTTATTATAGATTAAGTGAAACTATATACTATTTAATCAATAAGCAAACATCTATATTGATTAAAATTTAAACAATAATATGATTAAAAAACTAGAAAAAAATTATATAATTTTGTCTAAAATTTAAATTAAGGATTATTTATGGCAGGATTTAAAGATTTAAAAGGGCAGGGAGATTGGAAAACCCTTTTAGCAGCTTTTTTATATTTTGATTTTAGTTTTATGGTTTGGACAATGCTTGGACCATTATCAACAGAGATAGCAGAATCTCTAAAATTAGCACACGATTTTACAATGAGTGCAGGGCAAAAAGCTACGCTTTTATCAATTCCTATTTTAGCAGGGGCTATATTAAGAATTTTATTAGGCTTTTTTGTAGATAGGGTCGGACCAAAAAAGACGGCATTAGCCTCACAGAGTATAGTTGTAATAGGTCTATTTTTTGCATACTTTAGAGGTGCAAGTATTACTTATGATGAACTTTTAATGGTAGCATTTGTGTTGGGTTTTGCTGGGGCTTCATTTGCAGTAGCACTTCCACAAGCTGGTCAATGGTATCCTCCTAAACTTCAAGGTGTAGTTTTAGGTTTAGCAGGAGCTGGAAATATTGGAGTTGTAATTGACTTTATATTTGCTCCAAAAATCGCAGAAATTTGGGGATGGGAAACTGTATTCTTAGTAGGTGCGGTGCTTTCAACGTTTATTTTAATAGTATATACTTTTATGGCAAAAGATGCACCTGAAGATATCTACAAAGCTAATCCTAAAAAACTTAAAGATTATGGAAAATTACTAAAAGATAAAGATACTTGGTGGTTTAATCTATTTTATGCGGTAAGTTTTGGTGGATTTGTTGGATTTGCTGGATATATGAAAGTCTACTTAATGAATACTTATAGTGTTGATATGAGTGCTTTTGGGCTTGAGTATTTAGATGAATCAAATGTTAAAGTTGTAGCTGGATATTTTGGAGCATTATGTATTTTTGCAGGGGCTGTCTTAAGACCTGTTGGTGGAGCAATTGCTGATAAGTTTGGTGGTGTAAAATCACTATATCTATTTTTTGGAACAGTAGCAACACTAGCAATAGTTAATGCAACAGTTACTATGCCATTTGCTCTTGCTATATTAGTTTTATTTTTAATTATGGCAAGTCTTGGAATGGCAAATGGAGCAGTATTTCAATTAGTACCTCAACGATTTGGTAGAGATATTGGAATTATGACTGGAATTATAGGTGCTGCTGGAGGACTTGGAGGAACTGCTCTTATCAAAACTCTAGGTTGGTCTAAAGGTGCATTTGATGGATATATGGCAGGATTTTTAATATTTGCAGGAGTTGTATTAATAGCTATTATTGGTATTAGTATGGTAAAAACTAGATGGAGAACTACTTGGGGAGTTCAAGCAGGTGGAATAATTTGAGTCTAATCTCAAGCTTTTCACTAGCAAAAGCAGATGAGTTAAAGGGTGATGATTTTTATGATAGCGTCACCCTTGATGGCTTATCCATAGCTATTGTATGTGATGGTGTTGGAAGTGCTGAAAACGGTGCATTAGCAGCTAAAAGAGTTACTAATTATTTAATTACAAACTTCAAAAATAGACCTGATTCTTGGTCAATTGAAAAATCTATCAAAAAATTTATAAAATCTATAAACTCTATTTTGTATCAAGAATCAGTAGATAATTACCAAAGAGCTGAATTAATAACTACTTTAACTATTGCTGTTATTGAAGGTAATCGATTATATGGTGCAAATGTAGGGGATAGTAGAATTTATATATCTCGTAACAATACTCTTAATCAACTCTCATTTGATCACTCAATGGATGAAAAAAATTATGAAAATGTATTAACTCAAGCTATTGGAATGGATAGTGATGTTGAGCCATACTATTTTGAAAATGAGTTAAAAAATAATGATAAAATACTACTTTGTAGTGATGGTTTATATAATATTTTAAATGAAGAGTTATTAATTAAAGAGATTGAATTTGGTGCATACCCTTTAGTTAAGAAAGCTAGTTCATTAGTTAAAGATAATTTACCTGATGATACAACAGCAATTGTTATTGATATTCAAAAAATCAATCATATGAATATAAAATTTTTAAAAGAGCAAAAATTAATCATACCAGAGTATTTAAATATAGGAGATGTAATAGATGGATACACTCTTGAAAAATCTTTAATACAAAATAATAGAACTTGGATTGCTAAAAATAAAGGTATAAGATATATTTTAAAATTTCCTCCTTATGAAGCTTTAGAGGATAAAAATCTATTTGATAGTTTTGTAAAAGAGGCTTGGAATGCCAAAAGACTGAAAGCTGGTTTTTTTCCAAAAGCTGTAATTCCAAAAAATAGAACACATAGATATTATGTAATGGAAGCACTTGATGGAATGAACTTAAAAGAGTATTTAAAGAGTAGAAAACTCTCAATAGAAGAGTCTATATTATTAGCAAAAACACTTCTAAGGGCATCACAATATCTACTTAAATATGATTTAGTCCACGGAGATATAAAACCTGAAAATATTATTTTATTAAATAGACACGATAAAAAGATATTTAAAATCATTGACTTTGGCTCAATTACAGAACTTTACTCTTTAACTAATAGAGCAGGAACACCCTCTTATCTTGCACCAGAAAGATTTGAAGGAAATGCTATAAGTGAACAAAGTGAAATATTTGCAATAGGTGTAACTCTATTTGAATCTTTAACAGATAAATTTCCATACGGTGAAATAGAACCATTTCAAAACCCAACTTTTAAAGAGATGAGGAGTCCAAATAAAATTAATAAAAACATCCCTCTATGGCTTGATAGTATAATTTTAAGGTCTTTAGCAATAGATACAAAACAGCGATATTTAAACTATACAGAGATGATTTATGAGTTAGAAAATAGCGATAGAGTGAAACCATTTTTTAATAAAGATACACCTCTTTTAGAAAGAGACCCTCTCAAGTTTTACAAGCTTAGTTTTTATATACTACTTATTCTAAATATAATTCAATTTTTATATTAAATAAATTAAAAAATAATAAATTTTAGCTATAATTAGTTAAAATTTATTTAAATAATTATTGGATAAGGTAGCTAGATGATTGGTGAGCAAGAGAAAGAGCATTTAAAATTAATTACAGTTCTCTATGTTGAAGATGAAGATGAGATAAGAGATGTTCTTGCTAGGTCATTAAAAAGAATTACAAAAGAAGTATATCTTGCAACAAATGGAAAAGAGGGATTAGAAGCTTTTAAAGAATACAACCCTGATATTATCGTAACAGACATTAAAATGCCTCTAATGGATGGACTTGCTATGTCAAAAGAGGTAAAAGATATAAATCCTTCTATTCCTATTATTATTACAACTGCTTTTAGTGATAAAGAGTTTCTATTTGAAGCTATAAATATTGGAATTAATAGATATATTACTAAGCCAATTAACTTAAAAAACTTAATGAGAACTCTAAGTGAGAGTGTTGAAGCGATAGTTTTAGCAAAAAAAATGGTTCAAATTCAAGAGGAGAAAATTAAAAATTATAAAGAGACGATATTCTCTTTTGTAGATATGATTGAAAAAAGAGACACTTATACAGCAGGACACACTATAAGAGTGGCTAAGTATTGTGAACTTTTAGCAAAAGAGCTTGGGTGTCCTCAAAAAGATATAGATAAGCTAGTTGAAGCTGCAAAACTTCACGATATTGGCAAAATTGCAACTCCTGATTCAGTACTTTTAAAACCTGGAAGACTTAATGATGTTGAGTATGATTTAATTAAAGGTCACGTTTTAACTGGATATGAATTTTTAATTAAAATTGATTTGTATAAAGATTTAGCAGAAATTATTAAATATCATCACGAACGCCACGACGGTAAAGGTTATCCTTATGGAATAACAGGTGATAAGATTCCAAAACTATCTAGTATTATGGCATTAGCTGATGCTTTTGACGCAATGACAACTAATAGAGTATATAAGAGAAGCAAAAAAGTTTCAGAAGCTATTGATGAGATAGAAAAATTTAGTGGAATACAGTTTAACCCTGAAGTTGTAAGCGTAGCTAGAAAAGCCTTAAAAGATGTAGAAGCACTCTCTTCAATTGACCAACTTCCAAAAACTGAATTAGAATCTAAAAGATTTGCATACTTTTTTAATGACCCTTTGACAAATGTATATAATTTGTCATATTTACAAATTGTACTTATGGATAACAGAGAGAGTAAAAAATATAAATTTTTATCTATTGTCTATCTTCATAACTTTTCATTGCATAATAAAGAGAGAGGTTGGAGTAGTGGTGATAAAATTTTATCTGAATTTGCTCACTACCTTCAAATAGAATACATTAATTCTTTAATATTTAGATTACACGGAGATGATTTTATAATTTTAAGTAGAGATAAAATTAAAATTAAAATTAATCAGATAAAAGATACAAAAATTAATATAGATAGTAAATATTTTAATTTAAAAGATATTGATATTGATAATTTAGAAAATTTTTTATAACTATATAAAAGGTAAATTTATTGATAGATAATGTCTTAGCTAAAGTTAAAAAAAAAATTGGAGAATTAAATTATAATAGGTATATTTCAAATTTAGATTTTAAGAAAAACTTATCAAATAGTGAACTTTTTGTGTTTGAAGCAAAAAATCCATTTATTGCAAAATGGGTTAAAAGTAAATATTTTGAAATTATTAAAAACTCTTTTGAATCTGAATTAAATTCAAAAGTAGATTTAGATTTTATAATCAAAGGTAAAGAGAAATATACAGAGAATGTAGGAAAAAAAAAACAGAGTAGTTTTTTGAATCCATCTTTAGTGTTTGAGAGTTTTATTGTTGGTGAATCAAACCAGTTTGCTTACACTGCAAGTTTAAATACAGCCAAAGACCCTGGAGTTTTATTTAATCCTCTATTTATATACGGAGATGCTGGACTTGGAAAAACTCATCTACTCCAAGCAATAGGAAATTACAATTTAGATAAAGATAAAGTTGTAATTTACACTACAATTGAGCAATTTATGAATGATTTTACTTATAATATAAAGAGGAACTCTATGGAACAATTTAAAAATAAATATAGAGATTGTGATATTTTACTGATTGATGATGTTCAATTTATATCAGGAAAAGATAAACTTCAAGAGGAGTTTTTTCACACTTTTAATGAGATTCATAATAAAAAGGGACAAATTGTATTAACTGCTGATATGCACCCTAAAAAAATTGATGGCTTAGAAGATAGACTTAGAAGTAGATTTGAATGGGGAATGATAATTGACATTCAACCTTCAGATATTGAAACTAGAATAGAAATTATTAAAAAGAAATGTGAAATTGATAAAATAGAGTTAGATAATACAGTTATTAAATATATTGCAACTCACTTAAATAATAATATTAGAGAGATTGAGGGGACTTTAATTCAATTAAATGCTAAAGCTAGATGGAATAATCAGAAAATTACACTTTCTTTAGCAAAACAGACAATAGAGGAGTATCTACAAGAGAAAGAGGAAGAGATAGATGTTGATAAAGTAATAGAAGTTGTAGGGAGAGAGCTTGGAGTTAGAATTAATGATATAAAATCAAAAAGTAGAAATAGAGCAATTTCAAAAGCTAGAAGAGTTGTAATTTTATTATCAAGAGAATTAACTCTAACTCCTACTCCAAAATTAGCCCAAATTTTTAACTTAAAAGACCACTCTTCAATTTCACATACTATAAAAAGACTAAAAGCTGATATTGCAAAAGATGAATCTCTTGAGCTTTTAGTAACTGAATTAAAAAACAAAATAGTTAGAAAATAGAATAAATTTATGAAAATAATACAGTTAATTCCTGAATTAAATGAGGGTGGTGTTGAGAGGGGTGTGGTTGAGCTTAACCGTGAATTAGTAAAAAGAGGATTTGAGAGTATAATTATAAGTAGTGGTGGGAAATTAGTAACTCAAATAGAATCTGATGGTGGTAAATATATAAACTTTGATGTATCTAGTAAAAACCCTTTTACACTTCCTATTAGAATCTATAAATTAAAAAAAGTATTTAAAATTTTAAATCCTAATATTATTCACGCTAGAAGTCGAGTTCCTGCTTGGATTAGTTATTTTGCAAAAGAAAAGACTCCTTTTATTACAACTGTACACGGTTTTAACAGTGTTAATTTCTACTCTAAAATTATGACAAAAGGTGATAGAGTAATATGTGTTAGCAACTCTATAAAAGAGTATATTCAAAAAAATTACAAAACACCTAGCAAAAAAATCAAAGTAATTTATAGAGGTGTTGATTTAGAAAAATTTAATATAGATAATTTAGATAAAGAGTTTATAGAAAATTTTAAAATCAAATATTTATTAAAAGATAATATAATTTTAACTTCTGTTGGAAGAGTTACACAACTAAAAGATTTTGAAACTTTTATCAAAGCAGTAGAGTTAATTAAAAGAGATTTCAATAATATTAAAGCTTTAATTGTAGGAGGAGTTAGAGATGATAAGAGAGAGTATTTTATTAAACTTCAAACATTAGTAAAAAATTTAAACTTAAAAGATAATATAATTTTTACAGGAAGTCAAAATAAAATAGCAGAAATTTATCACTTAAGTGATATAGTAATATCTTCATCTAAAAAACCTGAGAGTTTTGGTAGGGCTGTGGCAGAAGCTATTGCTATTAATACTCCAGTAATTGCCTCAAATCACGGTGGTGTGAAAGATATAATTAAAGATGGAATTAATGGATTTTTTTATAAAGTCTCTGATGAGAAAGATTTAGCTCAAAAGATATTATTAATTAAAAATTTAAAAAATAAAAAATTTAAAAGTTACATAGAAAAAAATTTTAATTTAAAAGAGATGGTAGATGCTACCATTAAAGTTTATAAAGGAGTATCTATTGATTGAAGCTATTTTAATTTTATTATTTATTATAGGAATCTATTACTCAACTCGCTATGCTTGGTGGAGAAGAGAAGTTGATGAATTATTTCCTAGAATACTTATGTATCATATGATAAGCTCACACAAAGATGGAGCAAAATTTAATAAATTAAGAGTAACTCCTGAGAATTTTGAAGAGCAAATTAAGTATTTAAGTGAACAAGGTTGGCACTCTTTTACAGTTACAGAACTAATTGAGCAAGGTGATAATTTACCAAAAAAATCTATTGCTATAACTTTAGATGATGGATACGAAGATAATTTTACAACTGCTCTACCAATTTTGAAAAAGTATAATTTTAAAGCGACTCTATATTTAGTAGTGGATAGATTTAATAATGATTGGTCAATTCATAGAAAAAGAAGCAATTTAACAGGTGAGCTTAAAAGAGAAGTTAAAATTAGTAACAGACAAGTTAAAGAGATGCTCCAAAGCAAATTAATTGAAATTGGCGCTCACTCAATGACTCATAAAAATTTTCATAAATTAACACTAGATAAAACAAAAGAGGAGATTGAAAAATCTAAAATAGAAATAGAGAAAAAATTTGATACAGAGTGTAAAAGTTTTGCATATCCATTTGGATTTTATAAAGATAATGACTGGAAATTAGTCCAAAAACTTGGATTTAGCTCTGCAGTTACAACTGATAAAGGTATATCAAATTTTAAAGAGGCTAATAAGTTTTTATTAAATAGAATCACAATTAGTGGAACGGATAATTTTTTAGCTTTTTCACTTAAATTAAAAACAGGTAAAAGAGGGTTAAATAAATAATGAAAATAGTCCAAATAGTTGGAGGAAATGAGGATGGTGGACTTGAAAAACATTTTATTGAACTCTCAAATGCTATAAATCAAAAGTTTGAGATTTATGTTATAGCCCATAAAAAATATAAAGAATATTTAAATAAAAATATAAATTTTACAGAGTTAGATTTAAGCAAAAGTAGAAACAATCCTATAATTTTATTCAAACTTCAAAAAATTTTAAAAAATATTAATGCAGATATAATTCATACTCACGCAAATAAAGCAACTCATATTATCTCTTTATTAAAACCTTTTATTAATTCAAAATTTATAGCAACTCTGCATAGTAAAAAGAGTAATGTAAAAGCTTATTGTCGGGCTGATTTTGTGATTGCGGTTTCAGAGTATATTTTAAATGATATTAAAGATAGTTGTGCAAAATTAAAATTAAGAGAATCTTTTAGAGTTATATATAATGGAGTAAATTTAAAAAACAATACTCAAAAAGTTGATAATATAACTTCAAATAAAAATTTTAAAATAGCTTCTATTGGTCGTCTTGTAGATGTAAAAGGATTTGATATTTTACTTAAAGCCTTTAGTGAAATTGATGCAACACTTTATATTTTAGGGGAGGGCAAAGATGAATTTAAATTAAAAGCTTTAGCAAAAGAGTTAAATATTGATAGAAATGTGATATTTATAGGTTTTGTAAATAATTTAGAGGAGTATTTAAACTCTATGGATTTAATTGTAATAAGTTCAAAAAGAGAGGGTTTTTCTTATGTTTTTGCAGAAACTCTCTTATCTAAAAAACCTCTAATTTCAACTGATGTTGCAGATATTAAAAAGATAATAACTAAAAAATTTATAGTGGATATAGACGATTACGAAGCCCTAAATAAAAAAATTAAATTCGTAATTAATAATTATGATGAAGTATTAAAAGAGTTTGAAAATAGTTTTAAATTTGCAGAAGAGAATTTTTCAATAGATAAAATGGTTGATAAAACGATAGAGGTTTATAAAAAATGTCTGAAGAATTAGAATTAAAACTTTTAAGAAAAATTGAAGAGTTAAAAAGAGAGATAAGAGAGTTAAAAGGTGAAAAGTTAGAAGTAAATAGTTACTCTTTTTCTAAAATTACTTTTAGTGATTTAGATAAAATTATAAATATAATAGAAAAAATTGGTGATGAAGAGATATTTGATAGTTGGATTAATAATAATATAAATATTAGTAGTGAGGATTTAAATTTTTTAACTACTCTTTTAAAAAGTGAAAAGTTTTTTATAGAGAGATACAAAGAGGAAGATTTAAAAGTAAAATTTATTGCACCTATTTTAAATAGAGTTGATTTTAAATTAGTAGATATACAAATTAGAGATTTTTATGAAGAGAGTATTACTTACAAAAATAAAAATTTTACTTTAACTGGGATTTGTGATTTTATAGTATCAAAAGGTTTAAATTATGCAAAAACTCCACTTTTTTTCATTCAAGAGTTTAAAAAAGGATTTGATTCAAGCGACCCACGACCACAACTTATAGCAGAACTTATAAGTGCCATTGAGATAAATAATTTTACTCAAATGAGAGGGGCTTATATTGTAGGTGCTATTTGGAATTTTGTTATTTTGGAAAAGTTAAAAGAAAACTCATATCAATATTTTGTAAGTGAAAATTTTGATAGTACAAAAATTAATGATTTAAAAGAAATTTATAAAAATTTACTTTTTGTGAAAGAGGAGATAAAAGGGTTTGTACAATAACTTAAAAAAATATAATGTAATAGAACTATTCGCAGGTGCTGGTGGTTCAGCTCTAGGGCTTGAACAAGCTGGGTTTAATACTAAAATGGCTGTTGAAAATAATAAATGGGCTGTAAAAACATTAAAAAAAAATAGACCTAATTGGAATATTATTGAAGATGATATTCAAAAAATATCAAAAAAAAGAATTAAATCTTATTTAGTTGATAACGATGAGATAGATTTATTATCAGGTGGTTATCCTTGTCAATCTTTTAGCTATGCAGGTAAAAAGTTAGGTTTAGAAGATACTAGAGGAACACTATTTTATGATTTTGCTGAAATATTAAAAGAGGTTAAACCTAAAATGTTTTTAGCTGAAAATGTTAAAGGATTGGTTGCTCACGATAGTGGTAAAACTTTAAAAGTTATGATAGATGTATTTGAAGAAGTTGGTTATTATGTTGATTATAAAGTATTAAACTCTTTAGATTATGGAGTTGCACAAAAAAGACAAAGAGTTGTAATTATAGGTATCAGAAAAGATATAAGAGATGAAATAGGTGAAAGTTATAGTTTTCCAAAACCACATAAAAAACATTTAGTATTAAGAGATATTTTAAAAAATGTTCCAAATTCAGAGTGTGCAAAATATAATGATAAGAAAAAAGAAGTTTTAAAATATGTTCCAGCTGGTGGATGTTGGAGAGATTTACCAGATGATGTTGCAAGAGAATATATGAAAACAACTTACTTTATGGGTGGTGGAAGAACTGGAATTGCTAGACGATTATCTTGGGATGAAGCTGGATTAACTGTTTTATGCACTCCTGCACAAAAACAGACTGAAAGATGTCATCCTGATGAGTTAAGACCATTTAGTGTAAGAGAAAATGCAAGAATCCAATCTTTTCCCGATGATTGGATTTTTGAGGGTTCAATGGCAGAGAAATATAAACAAATTGGCAATGCAGTTCCAATAAATTTGGCAAAAGAGGTTGGAATTTCAATAATAGAGTATTTGAATAAATTAAAAAAGGTAAAAACAGTGAAAAAATATAATTTAAGTTTTATAAGTAATAATGATTTATTTAACCATACAAAAGAGACAATAGAAAAATATAGATTTAAAATTAATTTAAAAGAGTTTAATAAAAATTTAATTGACCCAATCAAATTAACTTTTGATTCTAAAGTTTATGGAAAAACTATTGAAGAGATTATTGACCTAGAAACAGTACGACAAATGGACAAGTCAAATAGTATTAGATGGAGAATCAACATCAAACGAAAATATTAGAAGAGTCTCTATCGATAAGTTTTATGAATTAGTAACAGATGAAAAAGAGAGATTTAAACAATTAGTTTTTAATGAATTAAAAAAAGTTGATGACAATATATTAAAAAGTTTATATCTATTATCATTTAAAAAATATGAGGGATTTAAAAATTTAAATATATAATTAAATTTATTGAGGAGATGTAAATGCAAATAACACTAGAGGTTAAAGATAATTATATAAATGAATTTTTAAGTTTTTTAAAGCTTTTAGATGATAAAAAAATAAAACTAAAAGAGAAATTTAATCCATTAGAAAAAGCACTTAATGAATTAGAGAATAGAGAAGGTAAAACTTTTAATTCAATAGATGAACTTATGAAAGATTTAGAATCTTGAAATATAAAATATTTAGAACAAATAGTTTTAAGAGAGATTTTAAAAAATTAAATAGTGAAGAGAAAGAGATATTTAGAGATATTCTTATAAAACTTGCAAATGGTGAAAAATTAGAAAATAAATATAAAGACCATAATTTAAGAGGTAATTGGAATGGTTGTAGAGAATGTCATTTAAAACCTTATTTATTACTTATTTATAAAATTAATAATCATTCAAGCATTTTTAAACAATGAAAACTACAAAACAAATTTTAATAATTAACGATGGTAAAACAGGACACTTTAATCAATCTATTGGAATCTTAAAAGCATTAGAAAAAATATATAATTTAAATTCTGAAATACTAGAAATTAAAATTAAAAACTCTTTTTCTAAGAGAGTTTTAAAATTGCTACTAAATTTTAAATTATTTAGATTTTTTTTTAAAAGAGAAGAAAATTTAAGATATATTAATGTTTTTTATAATGGATTTAAAAATATAAAAAAGCCTAATATTATTATTTCTAGTGGAAAAGATACAACTTTTTTAAATGCTTGGCTAAGCTTGACTTATAATGCACAAAATATCTTTAGTGGAAATCCTAGAGGAGTTAATGAGAAGCTTTTTAATATAATTTTAACAGTAATAGATTTAAAACTCTCAAATCAAATTATTATAAATGTAGCACCCTCTATTGTTTCAAAAGAGGATTTATTAAAAAAATCAAAACTATTTTTAAAAGAGAATAATTTAAATATAGATAATCAATATTTTTCTTTATTAATTGGTGGTAATAGTTCTAGTTATGATAAGAGCGGTACAATTGTAAAGCAAACTACGTATAGTAACGATACACTAAATGGCAAGTGGGTTATTCTTTATCCAACGGGACAGATAGAAGAGGAGAGAGAATATTCTATTGGGAAAATAGTTGGTTTAGTCGCTCAATATTACAAGAACGGAAATCTTAAATATAAAATGGATTATTCTGATGGCAAGAAACATGGCTATGCATCTTGGTACTTTGCAAATGGAGAAGTTTCAGATTATGGAAATTATAAAAACGATCTTCCTGATGGCGAATTCTATTCATATCATCCAAATGGTTTAATTAAACGTGAAGCTATATATTTGGACGGTGAGTTAAAATCCGAAATATTGTATAATGAAAATGGAGAAAAAGTAGAGCTATAAATCTACTTCTTTATTCAAAATTTCGGTTATTTTTTCTACCTC
>JADGEE010000104.1:2964-9463 GCA_016744535.1 Campylobacteraceae bacterium | reverse complement strand
AAGTTTTAGTAGAGGAAATATCATTATTGATTTGATAAAAGATATAAAAAAAGAGTATCTATAATATTAAATATTTTTATGTATGATAAAAATCGTTGTAGATTACTAGAGCGAAATAGTAATAATCTTTTAAGAGAAACAAATTATATAGATACTAAAGTTTTCGATATAGAAGATTATAAAAATGAGCAATCAATTACGACAAAAGATTTTAAGAAACTAAAAAATAGATACTACATAAAGTGTCAAAATATGCAAACATTTGAAAATAATCAATTTAATAATATATTCTTTGATGATGCACTATCTCAAATTATTTATTTCATAGATGAGAAAGGTTTCTCTCCAAAAAAAATATTTAATAAGTTTTTAAAATATAAATCTAAAGTTTGTAAAAGTGAAAAATGTATATTTAAAAAAATTGCTGAAAATGGATTTGATACTCTAAAAATAGATGATATAAATTACTACATAATAGATAGTAATAAAGAGTTAGCAATATTTGATGATAAAAAATATATCTATTATGATAAATTTAAATTAAGAATTGATACATCCCTTGAGAGAATAAAATGATTAAAAAATTAATTTTATTAACTCTAGTATCTTTAAATATTTACGGTGATAATTGCTGTTGTAATTTTGATAATGATAGAAAAACTGCTTTTAATAAAATTAATCAATTAGTTGCACCAGCGATAGCTAATATTAATGAAATTAACAATCAGTTAGCCATAATAAATTGCTTAATTGATAATAGAATAGATAAATTTAGAGATGATAAAAAAGAGTGTGAGGGAGAGGTTTATAAGTCTAATATTAAAAACTTTTACCTCAGCTATATAAATGAGACTATTATAGAAATTAGAGGAAATATTTATAAACATCAAATTGCAATTTTGGATAAAGAAATAATTGAATTAAAGCAAATAAATCATTTAATTGATAAATTATTAAAGCTTAAAAATTAAAACTTCACTCTACAAACTCCTTAAAAACTTGTAACTACTCAGCCTATGAACTCCCCTAGAATGGGTGCTTTTATTTTCATTTAAAGTTTTAAAAAAAGATTAAAGTACCACAACAAGGGCATCTATATTTTTTAAAGAAATCTTTCTAAATTTTAAGAAGCCCTATTGGTGGGCTTTTATATAGGCTGAGTAGTTACAAAAACTTTATTAAAAGCCTTTTGGCTCTCCTCAATTTTTAATTTAGCATATCTACTTGTGACTTGAATATTTGAATGTCCTAGCAATTCAGCAATAACCTCCAAAGAAATTCCTTTATTTATCGCTAAAAAACCCAATAAATGCCTAAAACTATGCAAAGTCATTTGAGGAATATCGCAATGAAGTTTTAATTTTTTCATCTCTCTAAAAGCAAAAGTATAGCTATATGGTTTTTTAGTCTCTTCATTTTCAAAGACATAGATATTTTTATCTTTTTTGATAATTTTTAAAACTTCAATTTGAAAACTTTGAAGTGGATAATATTTATTCTTTCTATTTTTACTATTTTCATAGTTGATTTTATAAAATCCATTTAGTAAATCTATATCACTCCATTTAAGTGACAAGACTTCACTAATTCTACGACCGTGTAGCAAAAATAGAAACATCAATTTTACTTTTAAATTTTCTATTGAGCTTATATATTGATAAATCAATTTAACTTTCTTTTTGGGTAAAATAAAATATTTTTGATTGTCATATCGTGGCATTTGCACTTGTCTAGCTGGATTGATAGTAACAATTCCAATATCTCTTAAATACCGATAGAAGACTTTAATAGAATCTTTTATCTTCTCAACTGTTGCAGGTCTCTTAATTTTTAAAAGTTTATTAATGAATTTTTGTAATTGATGAGTAGTTATATCCCTTACATCTAAATTTACAAATTCTTCTTTAAAATAGGCATTATAGTGAGATTTGTAATTTTTATATGTATTCTTAGCCATTATCGACTTTTTGTAATCTAAAAATTCTATAAATAGGCTCAAAAATTGATATTTTTCTCTACCCTCATCTATGAGCCTTTTTTGATGCTCTTGAATTAATTGCAATTTTAATAAATAAGCAGATTCTAAAGTTAAATTCTCGTGTTCATATCCAACTATTTGAGTAAAAGTCTTTTTATTTACTGTAAATCTTACAATATAAGCTAAACCTCTCTTTGTATCTTTTGTGTAAATTCCTTTGAATTTTGTCTTTTTTGCATCTGTTAAAAGTCCATTGTTTGTTGAAGTTCTCATTTGTAGTAATATGTAATTGTTACTAAAATATAAAAGTTTGCATTAATTTTTTAATCAAAAAAATCATTAATATTGCAATCTAAATATAAAGAAATTTTATATAAATGCTCTATATTAAAGTGCTTTTTATTTTTATAAAGTTCTCCAGCTGAAATGATAGAAGTTGATTTTAAACCAATTCCAATAGCTAACTCTAATTGGCTTACATTATTTTGCTCTCTTAATATTTTAACTTTTTTACCAATTTTTTTATATAGCTCTTCTATATTTTTTTGAGAAACTTCAATCTGTTTGAATTTAATTTTAAATTCCTATTTTTGATTGAAATTCTAATTTAAACGACTGCTATTGTGCAAGTTACTATAGTGGTCTCTAAGGTGCTACAGGTAGTTATGATTCTCGGCACAGTGAGTATAGAATATATGCTTGTGCATCAACCCATTCGGCAACATCTCCTATAAATTATGAAGGTAGCTATAAAGTTTGGGGAAAAGATATGTTTTCTTATAATAGATGTACTGGTCTAAATAGTGTAACGGCAGTTTTGCCATTATCTGAATGTGCTCATTGGGGTGGTAGTCCAACTCCTATTGGTTCAGTTTCACGATGTATATTTGGTTTAGCCATAAAGGATTGTGCAAATGTAGGAAATAGTGGAACTATTACTTGGTGGAAATAATAAATTTTATATTTATTATTTCCATTAAGGTGTTCCCCATTTTACTTTTAACTGACTAGATTTTTCTAGTCCTCTATCATAGTGAACACTAACGACACAATGCCACAAAGTATAACTATACTGCCAACTATATTGTAAGTTATTTCCAAAATTTGTTCGGAAATAACTTACTGTAAAATCTGCATCATAGTCTGGACAATATACTTTATTATTGCCAATCCAAGTCCCAGTATAATCTATTTTAAATTTGAATTCTACACTATCATTATTTCTAATCCATTTATAGTGTAGTCCTTCTTGATTATCATTAAAGTATGGAAAATAACAATATTTTACATATCCTAATGAACTAACACTCCCTACTAAATTATTTCCAACATAAATAGTATCTAAATTAAAACTTTCATAAGTAGAAAAAACTATATCATCAAAATTTTCATCACCCCAATTTGCATTGACAGGAAGACCATCCAACATTCCATTAGTGATAGTACCCGTAGCAGAGTAAAACCATTCAAAATAACTTACATTTCCACTATATACAACACCACCTGCATAATTTGCCTCACTTCCAACTTTTTTAGTGATATTTTTTCTATTTGAACTATTTGGTGCAGGTAAATCGCTTCTACTACCATTCGTAATTGCATAATTTGCATTTGCAACATCTCCACAATTATCGCTCCAAAGTGTATTTGAACTATAATCACTACATCTTGTGATATTTACATTTGTAATCCCATCTCCATTTAATTTAACTGGATAATCTACATCTAAATTTGTATCTGTACTAAAATTATTTAAAGATGTAATATTTACATAATTCACTCCACCACTTGGGCTTATAGTTGTAGAACTAGCTACAAATCCACTAGGCAATTTATTTTGAGGTATGAAGTAGCCATCTTTATTAATTACTTGACCATTCACATAATAAGTTGTAGCACCATTTATATCAGCACCTTTAAGAATTACATCTCCACTTTGCACATCTCCAAAATTTGCACCATTCCATAAAATAGCTGAATATCCTGTACTGTAAAAATTACTTGCATTTGTATATGGTATAGCATCTATTAAATTATATTTTCTATCTCCACTTGTAGCAAAATAGTATGGATATAAAGCATTATCAACTGTAGCACCCGCATAAGCTCCACTTACACCATTACAAGTTCCTATTCCACAATCATTAAGCCCTAAATAAAACTCTAAATTAATAGTTGAAGTTGCTATAAAAGTAGTTGCTATATCTCTATTTCCACTACTTACTATCTTTTTGCCATCACTTGATTTCCAAACTACTTCATCGTTAAATTTACCTTGATAAATTAAATAACACCCATTACCACTACTGCAAATATCAGAATTTGAAATATCTAGAACTAAATTATTTATATCACTATCTGTAACTTCACTTTTGAGAGTTGATGAAATTAAACTTGCTAAAGAGCCACTTTCACTAACTCCATCTAAAATCCACTTATAGCCATTTCCATTTCCTACATCTTTATAAGTTGCACTATTTGGAATTGCTTGAGTAATTCCGTTTTGAATAGTAGTTAATTTAACTCTATCTCCAATAGTTGTATCAGGAAGTGAATCAAGATTATCTGTTACATATTTAAATTGATTTGAATTTATAACTTGTCCATCTTTTGCTTTCCAATAGTAACCATTTGTAGTATCTCCAAATCTTTGATAATAAAGCCCATCAGATTTAAATTGAACTCCTCCACTTGCTTTAATTGATTCTATATTAGATTTTTTAGGCTCACTCATAGTTGAAGTATCTAAACCAATTAAATAATCATTTAACCCCATTGCTCCAAAATCCATTAAATCATTTAGCGTTGCACTTGAAGCATACCAATTTCCACTATTATCTTTTTCAAAAGTTATTAAACTATCACTTCCTTGTGGGTCTTTAATCTTAACTTTTGAAACATTTGTAAATTGGTTCATAAAAGTTGGGTCAAATAAATCTTCAATATCTCCTAAAATTAACTCATTAACTTGTTCAGGATAAAGTAAAACTATATCGTTATCTTTATCTGCCCAAAAACCACCACCTTTTAAATTTTTATCCTCTATTTTATAAAAAAGTTTTCCACCTAAAGATATTTTACTCCCTGTTGGTGCATCAACATATTGTGCAAATTCATCTTCACTATTTACTTTTTTTATTATTGGTTTTAAATCTTCAGCAGTTACTCCAGCTCCACCCTTTGATACCCAATCACCTTTACCGTCACCATCTTTATCAAAACAAGTATAAGTTATAAAAGCACCACTTTGCAATATATCCACATTTGTATCAACACCTGTTACACAATTTTTTGTTAAATCAAATTCACCATCTTTAAATTGTGGAATATCCACACTACTTGAACTACCACTTACATCACTTGTTGATTTATAAATCCATTCATTAGAATCTTCATCATATCTTTTTATATCCCATCCACCATTGCCATTTGGAGTGTAACAAATTTTATTTTTATTTTCCTCTGGTGGAACTGTTGGGCAATTGCCATCAAGTGAATAATATACATTTGATTGAGTATTTAAATCATCTTGAATATCATCTAGGTTTTGCCAAACACCATCTTTATAGATATAAAAACCCTCTGTATTACCATCAGCATCTATCTTATTCCAAATAGCCTCTGTATCGCTTGGTGGAGTTTTAGATGTAATTGTAGATTGTTTAGAGTTTGCACCAAGAGTATTTAATCTTGATGAAATTATATTTTTAACTTCACTAGAAAACGGAATTTCTATAAATAGAGACTCTCCATTAACTCTTGCAAATTGACTTCTATAATTTGAATTTCTATCAAAATATGTCTCTTTTACAAGACTATGAACTGTTAGTGAATTATCAAAAGCATTTTTGATAAAAGCAGATTTATTTATTAAATCTACCTCCATCTTAAATTCCCCATTTTGATAATTTTTCCAAAATGAAGAACTTAAATTATACTTTGCATTAATTTCATCTTTTGTAGGAGTTATATCCATAGTAGCTTCGATATAACTATTTAAAGTATCTGCAATCGCACTCTCTTGCTTAACAAGTGCAATTGCACTATCACTTAACTTTCTTGAGAGTTCCAAACTCAAATTATCAGCATTTAAAAGAGACGCTGTAAGGATAGAGAGAGTTATTAATTTTTTCATACTAATTCCCTATTGTTGATTTTATAAATTTGTAACATTTAAAACTTAAATGAATTTTATTTAAAAGTATATTTCAACTTCCCCTTATAACTTCCTTCTATATTTATATTAATATCCAATATATTTTTTTTTGAACTAACTATTTCAACAGTTTCTAAATCTAAAAGCCTTTTAGCAAAATTCAAATCAATATCTATATATCCATTTTTAGTAGATTTTTTAAATATTGCATCTAAATTAATCCTTTTTGAAAAACTTAAATCTTTGTTTTTACATCCATAAAAATATGAACTTTTAAACTCTACTAAATTCACATCTCCTTGACAAAATGGGCATTTACCCACAAAAATAGGCTCTTTTTTATCTTTTGCAAATTCAACATCACT
>JADGEE010000104.1:0-2954 GCA_016744535.1 Campylobacteraceae bacterium | reverse complement strand
TCTTTTTTGCAATTTCATTTCTACCCTCAATTACTTTATCATCATTGATTTTTCCACTAAAAAATGGCAGAGTAAAATCCTCTTCAAATCTATCTAAAGCTATAAAAATATCATCGCTCTTTAGCATTTGAATTATCTTTAAACTCTTTTCAGATGGTACAATCTCTTTTTTGCTATTAAAAATCAAAAATTTATCTCTTATTAACTCCCCAACTATTTTAGCTCTAGTATCTCCTATTGAAATATCAAGTGATTTTAATTTTGTAAGTAGCGTAGTCTCTTTATATCTCTTTGGAGGTTCTGTAAAACTCTGTTTTAATTCAACTCTATCAACTTCTAATTCTGATAAACTTTCATTAAAATCAAACACTCTATTCTTTTCATTAAATAATTTTTTCCAACCTAAATCTATATCGTGCTTTGAACTAAATTTAAGTTCAACATCATCACAATAGGCTTTAATATTATATTTTATATACTCATTATCTTTTAAAAATACACTTAATAGATGTAATGCTATCTCTTCCCAAACCATCCGTTCCTCTTTATTAAATCTGCTTAAATTTGCATTTTCAAATAGATTATTTTCAGAATCAGGGTCAATCGTAATTGGATTATGATTCATTCCTTTTGGAAGTTTATCATTTGAAACCCATAGATGAGCCTTTTGAAGAGAAAAATCAAAATCTAACTTTATATTTAAAATCTTTGAGACTTCATTTGCAATAAAAGCTATTCTCTCAAAATCTCCCAAAGGCATAATAGTCCCATTTGTACCAATATATGTAATCGCCTTATAGTCGTTATAAAGCACTTGTAATATATTGTTTTTATCTCTACCTTTAAATTTTTTAAGTGTTATTCTTGTTCTTTTATGTAAATAATTTGGCAAAGCTGTATTATCCATAAACTTAGGACTAAGCTCATATTCAGTAGTTTTTTTAACTTCAATATTTGATAAATATTTTATACTCTCTAAAACATCTTTTGCTTGTTTTGCTTCACTCTCATCTTTGTTATCTTTTAAATTAACTTCAAATTTTAAATTACCACAATGTGCAAAAACTGAATAAATTTTCTCTCTTTTATGGGCTAAAACATCTCTCTCTTTATCACAAAGAACTTTTATTATTCTAGTTTTTACCAATCCAAATTTTAAAGCTTCACTACTATGTTTTACAACTGTGGCTTTTGTGGTAATATTTATTCCTACTGTATAATTTAAATCCGCTTTAACAATTGCAATAGTTGCTAACTTTTCAAAATCAAGCTTACTCTTTTTACCCTCAATTGCATTATCTAACTCTTCTCTCATACTCTTATCAGTTGCAGAAATTAAATTTGCATAATAACTCACTTTAGATAGAAGATTTAAATACAAAAGAGGCATAAAAGCAATCATTGCACCTTGCTCATCAGGGTCAGTGAAAATAAAAATCTTTTTAGCAATTTTGCCAAACTTGGAAGTTAATTTATATCTATATTCAGCATCTGAATCTATTTTATCACTCTTTTTACCTTTTTTATCTCTAGCCCTTGAAACAATACGAGGGTATGGCTGTTTCTTTGGTGGAAAATATGGAAAGTTATCTTTTTTTACAATTTTTTCAAAATTTCCTTTACAATCTTTAAACTCCTTTAAAAATTTCAACTCTTGTATCTCCATAATATGCCCTCTATATGGAACTACAACTATATCTATCCCTTTATAACTTCCCTCATAGTAGATACTATTTTTATTTAATTTTGCAACTCTTGCAATTGTTTCAGCTTGAGATGGCTTTTCAGTAATTATTAAATAAATCTCTTTATTCATTAAGTTTCCCTTCAAAATTTCATAATAGTATCTCTAGTAGAACAGAAAAATATTAAATCAAAATAAAGGAAAAGCTATGCAAAAAGCCATAATATCGCTATTTTTAGTTATAAATTTTATTTTTGCCTCTCCAAATATTCCGAACATTCCGAATATTTCAGAAACTGAAGAACTAAATGAAGAGTTAAAAAAAATCATATCTTTTAAATGGAGTAATGTTTCATCATTTGGTGCAAAAGTAACACAAGATGAATTAAATTACTTTTATCCAAACAGATATGAAATTCATACTTTCAATAAATTCAAAGAAAAATGGGATAATAAAATTACTTATAATATTTTTTGGTTGGGTTGTAAATGTAAATTTAATGAAGGATTATGGCTAAAAGAAAATTTTATTGAAAATAGTGAAATAAATAGAAGAGATATAGATAATAAAAATAATATAACTCTAAATTTAAGTAAAGGGTGGAATTTAATATCAACTTCATATTTAGATAATATTTTAATTGATAAAAACTATTTAGAAGATAGAAATCTATTAGGAGCATTCAGTTATCAAAGTGGAGAGTGGCACTATCTAGGTTTTAACGATGATGAAGAGTTTGAGTATTTTCCAAATAACTTTTTAAATTTACACTCAAAAGAGGGCTATTGGATACTTTCAAGTAAAAGTAATCAAATAGAGTTACAAGGAGAACTTTATTATAAATTTCAATATTTAATAAATTCAACAGAGAATAAAAAACTCTCTTTAAATTTAAGTAAAGGGTGGAATTTAGTATCAACTTCATATTTGACAGATATTAATATAGATGTTAATTTCATTAAAGATAATAATTTAGCAATATTTGATTTTAACGGCATAGATTGGGATTATGCTTTTATCAGTAAAGATAATAAATACTCTTCAACAATTAATAAATTAGTAGATAAAAAAGGCTATTGGATATTCACAGATAAGAGTAAAAATATAGAACTCTATGGAGAGATAGATAGTGAGATTAAAGATAAATACAATATTTTTTCAATTTCAAATGAGAATATTTTAATAGACAATATAAAAAATTTAAATTTATATGATGAAGTCTATGAGATATATTATACCAATTCTTTTAAAAAATTAGATAAAATACAA
>JADGEE010000103.1 GCA_016744535.1 Campylobacteraceae bacterium | reverse complement strand
ATATATAATAATTTAAATTTATTTTTAAGTTAAAATATACTATTATCTAAAGGATAAAAATTATCGATTAGGAGTATTTATGAAACAGTATCAAAGTTATGAGTGTGAAGTTTGTGGAAATGAGGTAGAGGTTCAAAATGTTGGTGGAGGAACTCTAAGCTGTTGTAATAAAAATATGAATTTAGTTGAAGAAAATGTAACAGCTACAAATTTAATGAAAGCTTTCGCTGGTGAATCTATGGCTAGAAATAAGTATGAATTTTTTTCAGAAATTGCTAAAGAAGAGGGACTTCATAAAGTAGCTGATTTTTTTGCAGAAGCTGCTAGAAATGAGAAGTATCACGCATTTGCTGAATTTAAAGCTTATAATAAACTAATAAGTGATGTTGAACTTGATACTACAATTAAAAATTTAATTTATGCAGCAAATGGTGAAAATTATGAGCATACGACAATGTATCCAAACTTTGCAACTATTGCAAAAGATGAGGGATATGCTGAAATATCAAGACTTTTTAAAGCTATCGCCAAAGTTGAAGTTGAACACGAAAATGAGTATTTAGAGTTAAAAAAAGTGCTTGAAGAAGATGGATTTTTTGAAAGTGATGAGGATGAGGAGTGGATATGCGAAGTCTGTGGACATATTCATAGAGGTAAAAAAGCACCAAAAGCCTGTCCATTATGTAAAGTTTCAAAAGAGTATTTTAAAAAAAGATGTTAAATAGAGAGTAGATAATTTATTTATCTACTCTTTATAACTTCAATAGCTTTTTTTATTCTATTTACAGATTCATTTTTTCCAATAATAGCCATAATATCCATTATTGAAATTCCTGAAGTTATTCCAGTTAGAGAGATTCTAAGAGGTAAACCAACTTTTCCAAATTTTAACTCATTATCCTCTAAAAATTTATTGAAAAGTTCTTCAAAATCACTAGGTAGATGTAACTCTCCAGCACTCTCTAAAATAGAGATAAATTTATTTAAAATTTCATAAGTTTCATCGTTTTTAAATGCTTTTTTAACACCTTTATCATCATAACTCTCTGGTATGTGTAAAATTCCTTTTGACATTTGAGAAAGCTCATCTAAAGTTTTAACTCTATCTTTTAAGCTATCAAGTAAAATCTCTTTTTTATCGTGACTTGCCAAATTTAACTCATACATCTCTAAATCTTTTAATAATTTCTCATTAGTTGAATTTTTAATATAATGTGAATTTAACCAAGAAAGTTTTTCGGCATTATAAGCTGATGCTGATTTATTGATATCATTTGGATTAAATAACTCTAACATCTCTTTAAGGCTAAATATCTCTTGGTCTCCATAACTCCAACCTAATCTAACTAAAAAGTTCAGAAGTGATTGAGGCATATAGCCCATCTTTTTATACTCCATAACATCAGTTGCACCATCTCTTTTAGAAAGCTTTTTTCCTTGTGGATTTAAAATCATTGGAACGTGATGAAATTTTGGAATTTTAAAATTTAAAGCTTCATAAACTACAATCTGTTTAGGAGTATTTGAGAGATGGTCATCTCCTCTGATTACATCAGTAATTCCCATTAAAGCATCATCAATAGTAACTACAAAATTATAAGTTGGTACTCCATCACTTCTAGCAATAATAAAATCATCAACTTCACTTGCATTAACACTAATATCTCCCTTAACTCCATCATTAAAGTTAATTATCCCTTGAAGTGGAGCTTTAATTCTAATAACAGGTTTAACTCCCTCTGGCGGAACTCCATTAAAATCTCTATATCTATTATCATATCTAGGAGTCTGTTTATTTTTCATCTGCTCCTCTCTAAGAGAATCTAACTCATCTTTTGACATATAACAGTAATAAGCTTTATCCTCTTTTAGTAATTTATCAATATACTCTTTGTATAAATCAAATCTATCTGATTGATATACAACTTCGCCATCGTGGCTAAGTCCAACCCATTCGAATGCTTCAATAATTGCTTTCATAGCATCATAAGAGTTTCTTTTTAAATCTGTATCTTCTATTCTTAAATAAAATTTTCCATTTAGTTTTCTTGCCCATAAATAACTAAAAAGTGCAGTTCTTAATCCTCCAATATGCAAATATCCTGTCGGACTTGGGGCAAAACGAGTTATTGTCATCTCTATCCTTTTTTTAATGCAATTATAACTTAATTTATTTATTATATTTTAAAAAAAATTTACACATAGATATCAGATGATAGAAAAATAATTTTAAACTTTTTGATGAACCTTTTCTATATTTATGATAAATTTTATAATTTGTATTTATTACTGTTCTACCAAACTTTTTGGCTCTTATAAATATATCTACATCTTCCATATACATAAAATATTTTTCATCAAATCCATTAAGTTTTTTATAAACTTCTGTTTTAAAGACTAAAAAACAGCCATGAGCAAAAGGTATATCTATAATTTGATTTAATTTAATATTTATTTCATCATAGTCTATATACAGTTTTCTTTTAATTAAACTTATAGGAGTAGGAATGTTTCTAACTATATTTTGAATAGAATCATCTGTATTAAGTACTTGAGAGGTTGCCAACGAAATATCACTTGAAATATAAAACCATTTAATTAAATCATCTATTTCATTTTTACAAAAATATATATCAGGATTTATAATTAAATGAATATCAGATTGAATAGAAAAATTTTTAAATGCTAAATTATGACCAGCTCCAAAACCTATATTCTTATTAACAAATATATACTTTATATTATTAAAACTACTACAAAACTCTTTTAATGTAGTTTTTGGTGAATTATCCACTATAATTAATTCTTTATCAAAATTTAAATCTAAAAAGCTATCTATAACTCTTTTAAGAATATCTTTTTTCTCATTATAAACTACAATACTAGCACTAACTTTTATCATATTTCTTTTTAAATCCTGTATTTTGTATTTATTATTAAACTTGTTTTAAACGATATCTTTCTTTTACTTAAAAACTAATGTATAATGAAAACTTGAAAAATAAATAAAAGGATCTAATAGTTTTGAAAGGTATAGTATTAGCTGGAGGAAGTGGTACTAGACTCTACCCTATAACAAAAGGGATGAGTAAACAACTTGTACCTATTTATGATAAACCTATGATATATTATCCTCTTTCTATTTTAATGTTAGCAGGAATTAAAGAAGTTCTTATTATCTCAACACCGAAAGATTTACCGAGATTTGAAGACCTTTTGGGTAATGGGAGTGATTTAGGAATGAGATTTGAATATGTAATTCAACCAAGTCCTGACGGTTTGGCACAAGCATTTATTATTGGTGAAAAATTTTTAGATGGTAATGATGTCTGTTTAATTCTTGGAGATAATATATTTTACGGTCACGGTTTAACGCAATTACTTGCACAAAGTATAAAAAATGTTCAAAATGAAAATAAAGCTACAGTATTTGGATATTATGTAAAAGATCCTAAAAGATATGGAGTGGCAGAGTTTAATGAAAATGGTGATGTCATAAGTATTGAGGAAAAACCTAAAATTCCAAAATCAAACTATGCAGTAGTAGGACTTTATTTTTATCCAAATGATGTAGTAAAAAAAGCAAAAGAGGTAAAACCTTCAAATCGTGGGGAATTGGAGATAACAACTTTAAACCAAAATTATTTAAATGAAAGTAGACTAAAAGTAGAGTTGATGGGGAGAGGATATGCGTGGCTTGATACAGGTACACACGAGTCACTATTAGAAGCATCACAATTTATTCAAACAATAGAGAATAGACAATCTTTAAAAGTAGCATGTTTAGAAGAGATAGCTTATGAGATGGGATATATCTCAAAAGAAAAATTATTAGAACTAGCAGTAGCCTTAAAAAAAAATCAATATGGACAATATTTAATTTCAAGAGCTAATCAATCAAGGAAAGTATAGTGAATTTTATTAGAACCGATATTAAAGATGTTATTATTTGCGAACCTTTAGTTCGCGGTGATAATAGGGGATATTTTATCGAAACATTTAGAGAAGATAAGCTTGAAAAATTTTTAGGATACAAAATAAACTTTTGTCAAGACAATGAATCTAAAAGCTCTAAAGGTGTTCTAAGAGGTTTACATTATCAACTTCCTCCTTATGCTCAAACAAAATTAGTAAGAGTTATAAAGGGTCGTGTTTTAGATGTGGCAATTGATATTAGAAAAAATTCTCCTACATTTGGGAAACATATAAGTGTTGAACTTAGCAGTGAGAATAAAAAACAACTATTAATACCACGAGGATTTGCTCATGCTTTTGTAGTGCTTGAAGATGATACCATATTTACATATAAAGTTGATAACTATTATAGTTTTGAGTGTGAGAGGGGAATTGCATTTGATGATATAGAGTTAGGAATAGATTGGATTTTGGATATTAATAGTCTTAATTTATCTACAAAAGATAAAGTTCAACCACTTTTAAAAGATACTAATGATCTTTTTGATTATAGAGTAAATTATTATGCCTAATATTTTAGTAACAGGCTCAAATGGTCAATTAGGTTCAGACATTAAAGAGTTATCTATTAATTATAATGGAAATTTTTATTTTACTAATAAAGATCAACTTGATATAACTAGTAAAAAAGCTATAATAGATTTTTGTGAAAAAAATAAAATAAATATTATAATAAATTGTGCTGCATACACTGCAGTTGATAAAGCAGAATCTGAAAAAATATTGGCAGATAAAATAAATCATAGAGCTGTAAAAAAGTTAGCAAATATCTCCGAAGCAAAAGATATTAAGCTTATTCATATCTCAACTGATTATGTATTTGATGGTTTAAATTATAAGCCATATATTGAAGAGTATCAAACAAATCCAAAGTCAGTTTACGGAAAAACAAAGCTTGATGGAGAATTGGAGGTTTTAAGAATCAATCCAAAAAATTCTATTATAATTAGAACATCATGGATATACAGCTCTTATGGTACAAATTTTGTTAAAACTATGCTAAAACTTGGATATGATAGATATGAGTTAGATGTTATATTTGATCAGATAGGAACACCTACTTATGGTGCAGATTTGGCAAAAGTGATTTTAGATATAATTCCTAATATAAAAAATAGAAAAGTAGAAATTTATCATTATTCTAACGAAGGTGTATTATCTTGGTATGATTTTGCAAAAGAGATTATGATAATAAGTAAATTAGAGTGTAATATTAATCCAATAGAGACTAAAAATTATCCAACACCAGCGACTAGACCTCATTATAGCTTATTAAATAAATCAAAAATCAAAAAAGATTTTAATATAGTTATACCATATTGGAAAGATAGTTTAAATGAATGTTTAAAAAAAATGGGAGAAAAAAAATAAATGTTCAATAATAATCATAAAAATATATTAGTAACAGGATGTGCAGGATTTATAGGAAGTAATTTTGTACCATATTTTTTAGAAAAATATCAAAAATATAACATAATTAATCTTGATATTTTAACTTATGCAGGGGAACTAAAAAATCTTAAAGAGTGTGAATTTAATCCAAGATATAAATTTATTAAAGGTGATATCTGTAATAGAGAACTAATAGAATTTATATTTAATGAATATAATATTCAAGGTGTTATACATTTTGCTGCAGAATCTCATGTTGATAATTCTATTAAAAATCCATCTATATTTATAGAAACTAATGTAAATGGAACTTTTACTCTTTTAGATGTGGCTTATAAATACTGGATGAATAAACCATTTAATTATAAAGAAAAATATAAAAACTGTAGATTTCATCATATATCAACAGATGAAGTTTATGGAACTTTAGGAGAAAGTGGTTTATTTACTGAAAAAACACCTTATGCTCCGAACTCTCCATATAGTGCGTCAAAAGCTTCAAGTGATATGATAGTAAGAAGTTATCAAGAAACTTATGGAGTTAATACTGTCATTACAAATTGTTCAAATAATTATGGTCCAAAACAACATAATGAAAAACTAATACCAACAATTATTAGAAAAGCATTGACTGGCGAATTAATACCTATTTATGGTGATGGTAAAAATATTCGTGATTGGCTTTATGTACTTGATCATTGTAAAGGTATAGATTTAGTTTACCATAATGGAGAAAAAGGAAATATATATAATATAGGTGGAAAAAATGAAAGAACAAACCTCCAAATAGTAAACACTATATGTTCAATTTTAGATGAAAAAATTCCAATTAATAAATCATATAAAGAACTAATTACTTTTGTAGAAGATAGAGCAGGGCATGATAGAAGATATGCTATTGATGCAACAAAAATTGAAAATGAACTTGGTTGGAGGGCATATGAAAATTTTGAGAGTGGTATTATAAATACTATTGATTGGTATTTAAAAAAATATAATAAAAAAGAGTTAGATTGAAATACATAAAAGAATTTATTAAATTTTTAATACACATTAAAGATAGTAAAACACTTTTATTCTCTTTAGTTAAAAATGATTTTAGAAAACAATACCTAGGTTCATATTTCGGTATTTTATGGGCATTTATACAGCCTATTACTTTTATACTTGTTATATGGTTTGTATTTGAAATAGGTTTTAGAGTTAGTCCAATTACAGGTGATACACCATTTTTTTTATGGCTTATATCTGGAATGATACCTTGGTTTTTCTTTGCAAATTCAGTAAGTGCAGGAACTAACTCTATTATTAATAATAGTTTTTTAGTTAAAAAAATAGCTTTTAGAGTTAGTATTTTACCTCTTGTAGAGATAGGTTCGACTCTTATTATTCATTTTGGACTTATAGTTTTATTAATTTGTTCATTTCTGTTTTATGGATTTAAACCTTCAATATATTGGTTACAATTACCATATTTTATAATATGTTCTATTATACTTATACTTGGAATATCTTGGCTTACTTCTGCTCTTCGTGTCTTTATAAAAGATATTGGTGAACTAATAGGAGTCATTTTACAAATTGGTTTTTGGTTTACTCCTATATTTTGGTCAATTGATTTAGTACCTCAAAAATATCAATATATTATAAAACTTAATCCTATGTTTTATATAATAGATGGCTATAGAGATACATTTATAAATCATGTATGGTTTTGGGAACAATATAGAGTAACCCCTTACTTTTTGCTAACAACAACTATATTATTTTTATTAGGTGCAATAGTTTTTAAAAGACTTAGACCACATTTTGCAGATGTATTATAAAGAGTTAAAATGAATAAAAGTGTAGCAATAAAAATTAAAAATCTTACAAAAATATATAAATTATATAATAAACCTATAGATAGATTAAGAGAATCTTTAAACCCATTTAAGAAAAAATACCATAATGATTTTTATGCTTTAAATAATATTTCTTTTGAAATAAAAAAGGGTGAAGTAATTGGTGTTATAGGAAAAAATGGAAGTGGGAAGTCTACTTTATTAAAACTTATTACAAATGTTTTAACACCGTCAAGTGGAAAAGTAATAGTAAAAGGCAAAATTTCAGCTATTTTGGAACTTGGTTCTGGCTTTAATCCTGAAATGAGTGGAATTGAAAATATTTATTTAAATTGTACAATTAATGGAATGAGTAAAAAAGATATTGATAAGAAAAAAAATGACATAATAGAATTTTCAGAACTTGAAGAGTTTATAAATCAACCTATTAAAACATATAGTAGTGGTATGCAAGCTAGATTGGCTTTTGCTGTTTCTATTAATATAGAACCTGATATTTTAATAATTGATGAAGCTTTAAGTGTTGGGGATGCTGCATTTCAAAGAAAATGTTTTGCAAAAATAGAAGATATACAAAAAAGAGGAACAACTATCCTTTTTGTGAGTCACAGTGAAGGAAGTATAGTAAACTTATGTAGTAGAGCTATATGGATAAGTAATGGAAAACAAATAATAGATGGTATACCAAAACTTGTGGCTGGATTATATATGAAACATATAAATGAAAAAAAAATAGATAAAACTAAGATAGAAAAAGAATATAAAAACTTAATTAATACAAAAGAGCAAAATAAAACTAAAGAAAAAAAGATATCTATTAAAAATTATAAACTTAAAACTGAAAACTTTATCGAAGAATTTTATGATCCTACTCTTAAAGCTAAATCAACTATATATTATGAAGAAAAAGGTGCAAAGATAACAGATGTTAAGATAACTACACTTAATGGAAAGAAAGTAAATGTACTTATTCAAGGTAAGGAATATATTTATAGTTATAAGGTAATTCCTACAAAAAAGCTAACTAAAGTACAATATGGATTTTTGATAAAAAGAAAAGATGGTGTGTCTTTAGGTGGAGGAGCATACCCTTCTAGGGATAGTTATTTAGATACTTTATCAAAAAAAATAATAATAAATATAAAAATTATATGTAATTTAAATAATGGTGAATATTTTTTAAACTGTGGAGTGTTAGCAGAACTTGATGATAAAATTGATTATGTCCATAGAATATTTGATGCATATATCATTAAAGTAATATCTGCAAAAAACAATATTACAGAAAGTATTAACTTTATTAAAGAAATAAATTTGAAAGAGATTAATTAATATGAAACAAATATGTATATTAGTTTTAGGAATGCACAGGGGTGGTACTTCAGCACTAACAGGAACTTTAAATTTACTTGATGTATATCTTGGTAGTAATTTAATGAAAGCTGATAAAAATAATAAAAAAGGATATTTTGAGAATAATCTACTTTATAAGATAAATGAAAATTTACTTTCACAAATAAATAGCTCGTGGGATGATGTATTTTATGAAGAATACAAACTAGAAAATATAAAAGCTATAGATGAGCTTAAAAGTGCCATCAAAAAAGAGTTTGAATATGCAACTATGTTTGCTATTAAAGACCCTAGACTTGCCTATCTTTTTCCTATCTATAAAAAAGTGTTAGATGAATTAGGTATAGATATAAAAATTATACTGCCTTATAGAAACCCCATAGAAGTAGCAAACTCTTTAAATAGAAGAGATGAAATTCCACTTGAAAAAGGTATGCTACTTTGGGTATATAATTTTTTACTAGCTGAAAAATTTAGTAGAGGATATGAAAGAGTTTTTATAGAATTTGACGAACTTATCAGTAAAACAGCTAATACTATAGAAAAAATATCTTCAAAACTTAGATTAGATTTTAATGAAAAATATCAAAAAAATAAAAAATATATTGATAACTTTTTAGAGCCAAGTTTAAAGCACCACAACATTTCTCTAGACAACCTTTCACTTAATACACCAAAAATAGTAATAAATTTATTACTATTAAGAAAAAAGTTTAATGATCAAACTTTAATAAAAGAGTTTGATACTTTAAGAAATGAGCTTTTTAGCTATCAAAAAATTTTTTACAATGAAAGTATAATAAATGATTTAAATAAACTTCAAAGTACACAGTCAAGTCTTACTGAAAAAGAACGAGAGTTAAATCAAACAAAAACAAATTTAACAGAAAAAGAAAAAGAGTTAAATCAAACAAAAACAAATTTAACAGAAAAAGAAAAAGAGTTAAATCAAAC
>JADGEE010000102.1 GCA_016744535.1 Campylobacteraceae bacterium | reverse complement strand
ATACTGCGTATCTACTATCTTATAAATTAATTCTTTTTGATATGTTGTTAATCTTTTATATTTTTTGTATTTTTTCATAAACAAATTTTATCAAAAAGCCATTTATTTTTAGCTTATTTAGTCAGTGCCACTATATGTGATATCACTTTCTTACTCTTATTTATTTTTATATTTAAATCTTTTTGTCTTCTGCTCATTGTTGAGTAATCTGGTATTATTATATTTAACTTAGCTAACTTTACTATTGAATTTATGAAACCTTGGGTTGCCCTAAATGGCAATTTATATATATATTTAATTTTTAGACATGTTTCTATTGCCATATCTGTAAATTTTATTGATGAACCTCTCTCTCCACTTTTTTCTTCACTCATCCAGTTTTTACTAACTTCTTCATCTATCCATAGTGTTATATCACCTCTATTTATTAGAGATTTATTATATTTTGACCAATTTGTTATTTTATATTTTTCTTTTTTCATACTCTAATTATAGTATTTTTTGATTTATGCAACAAAACCTGTCAAAAATGGCACAAACTTCCAGTCTACGGACTTATATCTTATAACAAATGTACTAATTTAAACATTATAACTCTAAGTGAAATCTATCAAAAACGGTGGAGAGTAGAAGAGTTTCATAAATCTATAAAGCAAAATTTAAAAATTGAAAGATCGCCTACAAAAACAGTTATTCCTCAATTAAATCATATATTTTTAACATTTTTAGATTTTATAAAATTAGAGAAACTTAGAACTAAGTTTCATACAAACCATTATAATTTTAAAGAACAACTATATATTAGTGCATTAAAAGAAGCTATGAATAAATTAAAAAATATGGAAGAAAATGTTAATTCTAAAATTAGAGATAAAATATCTTATCTTGTTAGAAAGTCAAAAACTTACTCAAAATCTATGGAGTGGCTTGATAATCGTTTAGCTATATTTTTTGTAAGTCTTAATATTCGAGGTTGATATACCATTTAGTCAGTGCCTCAAATATATATGATGGAACTATATTTTCAATTGAATTGAAAATTTTTTAAAAATCATAATTTTAAAAAATTCTTAAAAATTTTAAGCCCATCTTTACGACTTTTTTCAGGATGAAATTGCACTCCAAAGATATTCTCTTTTTCTATACTTGATACAAATTTATGATTAGAGTAAGTTGTTAGTGAGAGAATATCAGTATAATTTACAACTTCATAAGAGTGCATAAAGTAAAATTTTGAATTTTCATCAACTCCATTAAAAAGTGGTGAATTTTTTACAATTTCAATGCTATTAAACCCCATATGTGGAATTGATCCGTCGCACTCTATCGCTTTAACTTCTGCGTTAATTAATCCAAGTCCATCAGTTTTTCCAAATTCAAATCCAATTTTACTTAAAATTTGCATTCCTAGGCATATTCCTAAAGTTGGTTTTGATTTAATATTTTCGATTAAAACTTCTCTTATTAGTTCAATCTCACTTATAGCATCGCTAAAACTTCCAACCCCTGGTATTATTAATTTATCAATATTTTTAAAGTCACTTTCACTATTAATTTCAACTATATTTGCTCCAACCGTTAAGAGTGCCTTTTTGATACTGTGAATATTTCCTGCAATTTTATAATTAAGCACTCCTACTTTCATAACTCAACTCCATTTTTAATTAAATATTCTCTTATTTCTGTAATAGTAGTCTTATCATAATGAAGCATACTAGCAATCGCAATTCCATCAGGTTTTAACTTTGTAACCTCTAAAATATGTTCTAAATTTCCTGCTCCACTTCCTACAATAATAGGAACTTTTGAATTATTGATAACTTTATCTATTAACTCTAACTCAAATCCTCTCTGGCGTCCATCACAATCGATTGAACTTAAAATAATTTCCCCTGCACCTCTATCTTGTATTTCATTGACCCACTCTATTACATCTTTGCCACTTGGTATTCTGCCACAATCAGTGTAACACTCAAAATTTTTATCCCATTTTTTAGCTTGAATGCTAACTACAACTGCTTGTGAGCCAAAAATTTTAGAGGCTTCGTCAATAATATTTGTATTTTTAATTGCATTTGTATTTATTATTACTTTATCAGCCCCATAGTGAAAAAGTTTAGAAAAATCATCAATACTCTCAACTCCTCCACCAACTCCAAATGGTACAAATATATCTTCACTTGCCTCTTTTATCTCGTCAAGTAATATCTCTCTTTGATATAGACTAGAGACTATATCTATATATATTATCTCATCAGCACCTTGTCTATAATACTTTAGTGCTAACTCTTTTGGTTTACCTATTTTTCTAAGTCCCTCATAATGTACGGGTTTTACAACATAAGGAGGTTTTACATCAAGCCTTGCAATTATTCTCATCTTATACCTCTATTAATTCATCTTCACTAAAATATTGTTTTGCCTCTTTGCCTACAATTTCACTCCATCTCATTGGATTTATTCCTGTAGCTGGTCTTTTAGTTGTTAAATTATCTTCACTAAAAAGTTCGCCCTTTTTGATAAAAGTTTTAGCCACTATTGATTTTCTTGCCACTTCAATATTTTTTGTTTCACTTTGTGTGGGCTTTTTAATTCCATCTCCTAAAGCTATTTCTATATTTCTAATAGCTTTTACCATCTCTTTTAATTCAATCGGAGTTAAACTAGCTTTATGGTCAGGTCCTTGCATATCTCTATCAAGTGTGAAGTGTTTTTCTATAATAGTTGCACCAAGTGCCACAGCTGAAGTTGGAACTTCAATTCCTAGAGTATGATCAGAATAGCCTACATTTATTTTAAAGGCTTCTCTCATAGTTAGCATAGCTTTTAAATTTACATCACTAAATTTTGTAGGATAATCGGTATTACAATGAAGTACCGTAATATTGTTTTTAGTAGTTCCAAAATGTATTAAAATTTCTAAAGCTTCTTCTATTTCGCAAAGTTTACTCATTCCAGTTGAAAGAATTACTTTTTTATTAAGCTTTGCTATTTCTCTTATAAGAGGAAAATTTGTAATTTCACCTGAAGGAATTTTAAAAATTTCTAATCCTAATTTATTTAAAAGTTTTAGACTTTCTAAATCAAAGGGAGTTGATAAAAACATAATTTTTTTTTTATTGCAATATTCAATTAACTCTTTATGAGCTTTAACATTTAACTCTAACTTTTTTAACATCTCAAATTGAGTTTCACTATTTTTTGTGTTTTCTATTTGATAATTAGCTTTTTTAGCATCTATTTTGACTAAATATTCACTCTTAAATGTTTGAAATTTAACAGCATCAGCACCAGCCATAGATGCAATATTTATAAGTCTCTTTGCTAAATCTATGTCACCATTATGATTAACTCCAGCTTCTGCAATTATAAATGTTTTCAATTCTTAAACTCCAAATTATAAAACTCTTTTTTTAAAATTCCATCTAATTTAAAGGTTTTAATAATTTTTTTTATTTTTTTACTAGCACCACCTTCACCATAAGGATTTATCACGCTTTTTAAACTATTTTGAAACTTATTTGAATAAAGTGTCTTAAAAGCTTTTTCTATATCTTTAAAGTTTGGCTTACAATCAATTACACTTTTTGCACGAATCCTACCTCTTTGTCTGTCTCCAATATTTATAGTTCCAATTTTAAAACTTGGGGCTTCAAGCAATCCACTTGAAGAGTTTCCAACTATTGCATTAATATATTTCATTGCACTTAAAAATATGTTTTGTGTTAAAGTTTTAAATGATATAGCTTTATTTTGATTATTTAAAATATATTTATCAATCATTTGATTAATCACTCTTCCATCCATATCTGCATTTGATTTAATAAAAAATAGATTTGTATCTTTTAATTTATCAATTACACTTAAAAGTTCTCTAAATTGGATTTCACTTGTAGCCTTTTCAAGTGTTGTAGGATGGAAAATTATAAATATATTATTTATATTTAGTTTAAAATTAATTGATTTTTCAAACTCACTTTTAGTTAATAATTTTGAATTTTTAATACTATCGATTCCAAGTCCACCCACATTAAAAACTCTTTTAGGGTTTTCTCCAAGTTGAATTATTCTATCTCTATACTCATTAGTTGCACAAAAATGTAAATGACTCATTTTTGTAATAGAGTGACGAATTGCTTCATCAATTACACCTTCTGTGGTTTCACCACCGTGAATATGAACGATTGGAATTCTTGCAATCATAGCACTTGTGGTTGCTGAAAAAATTTCGAATCTATCTCCAAGAACTACAACTAAATCAGGCTTTAACTCTTCATAGGCATCTGAAAAGCCAATTTGTGCAAGTCCCATAGATTTTGAAATTGCTACTCTACTATCAGAAGAGAGTAACATTTCAACTTTTTTATCTATCTTAAATCCATCATTCTCAATTGTTTTATAAGTTAATCCAAACTCATAAGAGAGATGCATTCCTGTTGCAATAATCTGAAGTTTTAATTTATTATCTTTACTTAACTCTTTTATTAAAGTTTTAAGCAAACCATACTCTGAACGAGTTCCTGTAACTATACAAATTTTTCTCATATTAATTCTTTAAAGATATTTGTCCATTTTTTATCTCATAAATTTTTTCACACCTCTGAATTGTACTTAAGCGATGGGCTATAATTATCAAAGTTTTATCACTACTCACGGTATAAATTTCATCCATAATTCTCTCTTCTGTTTGAGAATCTAATGCACTTGTAGCTTCATCTAAAACTAATATTTCAGGTTCAGAGTAAATTGCCCTAGCAATCGCAACTCTCTGTTTTTGTCCACCACTAAGTTGTATTCCTCCCTCTCCAACTTTTGTATAAATACCATCTTTCTCTTTTAAAAATTTCCAAATATTTGCTTTTTTTAAAACTTGAATTATTTTTTCTTCATAAAATTCTCTTCCAAATACAACATTATCAGCTACATTTCCATCAAATAGATAGACACTTTGTGGAATATAACCTATTTTTTGTCTTAAACTTTTAATATTAAAATCATTAAGTTTTTCATTATCAACTAAAATATTTCCGATTTTTGGTCTATAAAGACCAATTATAATATCTACCAAAGTAGATTTACCAGCTCCACTTTCACCAATAAAAGCAATCTTTTCACCTTTTTTTATAGTTAAATTTAAATTTTTTAAAATACTTTTATCTTTTTCAAATCCAAATAATATATTTTTTAACTCTATCTTATCTTTAAATTTTATTTTTTTATCTCCTAAGTTTTCTATATTATACATTAAATCACTATGAATTATATCTAGTGATTTTACACGAAACATAATATCATTATAACCAGACATAATTCTATTAAAAGATGGTAAGAGTCTATATAATGCTAAAATATACATAGAAATTATTGGTAAAGTTGGTTTAATATCACTGTTATATTTATAAATTAAATATATAACTACAAAAATCATTAATGAAAAGCCAACAGCTTCCAAGAATAATCTAGGAACAATACTTAAAGTTTTATTAACAACATTTACCCTTGCATACTCAAAACTTGCATTTTTAAATTCATTTAAAATTTTATTTTCATTTGAAAATAGTTTTATAATTTTAAAATTTCCAAAAGTACTGTTTATTATTTCATAAAATTTCTGCTGATATAACGCTCTGCTATCTCCTAAAATTTTAATTTTTTTAGATAATGTCTTAATTAAAAATAGAGCTTTTATGGCTAATATAATAGTTAAAATAAGAGTTATTTTCCAATTTACAAAAAGTAACATTCCATATATAAAAATAATTACAAAAATTTCTGAAAATATCAAAAGTATATTTGAAATTAAACCAGTTAAATTATTAGCTTCTGTTACAATTGATTTTGTTAAATTTGATGAATTTTTTGATGTAAAATCTCTATAAGAAAAACCTAAGTAGTTTCTGAAAAGTCTAAAAGCTAATAAATGGTATCTACCTTGTGTAAATTTAGCCATTAAATAAAAATAAAACAGATTAATTCCGCTTCTAAAAATATAAAAAATAATTAAAATAATACCAAATATTATTACAAATTTTTGTACTGTTTCAAAATTAAAAAATTTATACAAAAAACTATAATACTCATTAGTCTCAACTAAAGTAAAATTACTTGCTATGGAAATAAAAGGCATAATAGCTGAAATACCAACTGTTTCAATAATAGCTATAAATATTGAAAAAAATAGTAAAAATAGTAAAAATTGTTTATCTCTTTTTGTAAGCAAAACTCTTAATTTTTTTAAAGTTTCAATCAAATTAAATCTCCTATGATATTACAAAGAGAAAAAAGTTATCTCTTTGTTAATTCTTGAACTCTTTTTACTAAATATTTAGCATTTTCAACTGGTAAATCTGGAATCATTCCGTGTCCTAAATTAAAAATATGCCCTTCATTTTTCATCACATCCACAATTTTTTGTACTCCATCATCAATTGCCTCTTTTGAGTATAGTCTTGCTGGTTCTAAATTTCCTTGAAGTACAAATTTATCTCCTATTTTATCTTTTGCAAACTCCATTGGAGTTCCCCAATCAATACCTAAAACATCAAAGTCACCATCTAATTTATCTAAATATGCTGGAACTGATTTTGGAAATACAATAATAGGAATATGAGGATATTTGCTTTTAATATATGTGCAAATCTCTTGAATATATGACCAACTAAATTCTAAATATTTATCTTCTTCTAATGCAGCCGCCCAAGAATCAAATATTTGAACAGCATTAACACCTGATTTAATTTGCTCTTCTAAATATAATTTAACGGTTTGAGTAACTATTTTTAATAATTTATGTATAAATTTGGGGTTTTTATAAATCTCTTTTTTGATTATATTATATACTTTTGTACCTTGTCCCTCAATCATATAAGTTGCAAGTGTCCAAGGAGATCCAGTAAAACCGATTAATGCTTTATCATTAGCAAGTTTTTCTCTAATTAATTTAATAGTATCATATACATAAGTTAATTTTAAGTGAGCATTTTCATCTAAAGCACATAATTGTGACTCATCTTTAAGTGGTTCTGGAAAAATTGGACCTTTACCTTTTATAAATTTTAAATCCATTCCCATCTCAAGTGGAATTACTAAAATATCACTAAAGAGTATCGCAGCATCAACACCTAAAATATCTACTGGCTGAAGTGTAACTTCACAAGCTAATTTAGGATTTTTACAAAGATTTAAAAAATCCCCTGCTTTTTCTCTTACCGCCATATATTCAGGTAGATATCTCCCAGCTTGTCTCATCATCCATATAGGAGTATAAGGAGTTGGTTTTCTAAAACACGCATCAATAAAAATCATACTATCTCCAATTATTTTTATGCAATTGTATCAAGTTTATCCTTTGTAATCAAAAAATTAAGATGATGATATATCAAATATGCTCGACACACTTGAGTTAAATGATGTTATTTTAGGATAATCTTCTTCTAACATATATACACTACTAAAAATTGTTATTACTAAAATAAATAGTACTATTAAAATTCTCTCTAACATATCAAACTCCTTTTTTTAATATTCAAAAGAGTTTAACAATAAGTTGTGCTATCTAAGTGCTAAGTTTTACCAATTTTTTTCATCAACCATTTTATCAAGTAAATCAAATAATTCATCACTTGCTGCTTCAACTTCTTCAAATCTTTGAATTGCTGCTAATTTTTGGTCAAGAAGATGACAATCTCCCTCTTTTGCACAATCTAAATTAACTTGAACCAATTCGTGTATTTTATGATGAGGTTTTTCAACATTATGATAAGATGTCGTATCTCCAAAAAGTATTTTACCCTCATCTATAAACCATTTACCAAAGTTACAATGAGTTGAATCTACATATAAATCATCTGTAATTGAGCCATTTACAAGTGCTGAATAAATTTTTGATTTATAAAATATATGGTCAATTTTAGCTAAAGCAATAAATAGTTTTGCACTACTTTTTGTAGCAGTTCTAGCTATATTATCAATATCACTATTAAAACTATTTAGTGTATTTTCAAATTTATTTATTATTTTAGCACTACTTGATGCAATAGAACTTATATTTTCAGAATTTGATTGTATCTCATTCGTTTGTTGTTGTAAATTTTGAATTGTAATAGAAATTTCACTTGTTGCTTTTTGAGTTCTCTCCGCTAATTTTCTAACTTCATCTGCAACAACAGCAAATCCTCTTCCGTGTTCACCTGCCCTTGCTGCTTCTATGGCTGCATTTAATGCAAGTAAATTTGTCTGTTCAGCTATATCTTTAATTAAATTCACAATTGAAGTTATATTATATACATTTTCATTTAGTGAATTAATTGAAGTTGTAGTATCTGTTATTACTATATTTAACTTGTTTAACTCTTGGTTTGCATTTTGAACTGCACTTAGTGTATCATTTGATTCATCAGAAATATTACTCATTTTAGTAGAAATTTCTCTTGCTTCGTCACTTCCAACTTGAATATCTTTTGAGATAATATTCAAACTTCCTTTTATACCATGTCCTAATTTTTCAAATTCTTGTGAAAGTTCACCCCTTCTTTGATTCTCAACATTATCTTTCATACCTTTAATAGCTTCTTTAATTGTTTTAGATGTTGTATTAAACTCATCGTGCAATCCTGCGGGAAATACAGTTCTATAAACTTCACCTTTTGTTACTTCACCAATTGCATTTCTACTCTCTCGCAAAATAACTTCACTCTGGTCTAACATATCGTTAATCGCCCATGCAATTTGACCAATTACAGTATTATCTTCCTCAACAGAAATCCTTTTAGATAAATGACCATTTGCAGCTTCAGTTGTAACATCTAAAATATAATTTAAAATTTTACTATCTGAATAATTTTTTTTTGTAGGAATAAACATAGTTATAATAGAAGTTATTAATAGTGCACTTCCAACTAAAAATTCTGATATTATAAATAGGTAAATTGAGATAGATAGTGATGCGATAAAAAAAATAAGAAATTTTATATCACTAAATGACTCTATAAGATTTTTCATTATTTTCCCTCTTAACTTTCTTGCAGACTAAAAATAAGTTCATTATAAGTTACTTTATTATCTTTTAAAAAATTTTCTAAAACTTCACTTGATGCTTTTACTCCGCCATCTTTTTCAGCTTCTACTAATAGTTTATAAACAGGAATAACCGCTTCTATCGCTTTTTTTGCAGGTCTTCTTCTAAAAGATGTGTAACCCATAATATTTCCTTTCGAGTCATAATCAGCTGTGATATAAGTAAAAACCCAATAATATCCTCCATTTTTTCGTAAATTCTTTACAAATCCAAAAAACTCTTTACCTGATTTTATCAAATCCCAAGCAACATGGAAAGCAATTTTTGGCATATCAGGATGCCTAATTAAATTATGATTTGCACCTAATAATTCATCTTTAGAGTATCCAGCCATATCAACAAAAATTCTATTACAATAAGTTATGAAACCTTTTGTATCAGTTTTTGAAACGATAAAGTCATTATCACTCATCATTTTTTCATCACTAATTATATTTTTTGGAGCACTGTTTTTATCTAATCTTTTGATTTTAGGCATTAAAAATCCTTATAATTATGTAAAATAGATAAATTATCATTATTTTTACACTTTTCTATATTACATTGTATTCTAAAAATTATTTCATTGACTTAAATCAAAAAAACAACTATAAAATTGTTATAAATTTTTAAAGTTTATATTAATTATAAATTTT
>JADGEE010000101.1 GCA_016744535.1 Campylobacteraceae bacterium | reverse complement strand
AAGCTCACTCAAAATCTATGGAGTGGCTTGATAATCGTTTAGCTATGTTTTTTGTAAATCTTAATATTCGAGGTTGATATACTATTTAGTCAGTGTCCATACTTTTGTAACTACAATGATTAAAAACGGCTTTTCACTTCCGATAATAGCCTAAATAGTTTGACATTCTGATATATCTCAAATTTACTCTAAATTCATCAATAATGAACACTTAAATATTAAGAAATGCTTAATATTTATTTATAGTTAAAGTGCCAAGAATTAGTCTCTTACAGCACTACCCATATCCCACATTGGTAAGAATATTCCTAATGCTAAAAGTAAAACCATACCTGCGATAAAAAAGATTAAAATAGGTTCAATTAAACCTGAAATATTATCTACAATATTATCAAATTTCATTTTATAAAAGTCACTTACACGGAGTAACATCTCATCTAAATTACCACTTGCTTCGCCGGTTTTAACCATTTGCATTACAATATTTTCAAATAACTCTGTATCTTTAAAGGATTCTGTTAAATTAATACCTGTTTTGATTGAACTCTCTATTGTTTCAAGCTTTTCTCTAATATAGACATTATCTATAATAAAAGTTGAGGAATTTAAAGCATCTGTAATTGGAATTCCAGCTTTAATAAGTTTAGAAAAAGATAAAATAAATCTACTAACAGAGACCATATATATAATATTTCCTAAGATATAAATCTTTAAACTAAGTCTATCAAAAACTCTTCTAAAATTTAAATTATTTTTGTGTAAATATGCCATTGTCATATAAGTAGCGATAATTCCTCCTAAGAGATAAACTCCATATTGACTTAAGAACTCCTCTGCACCTAAAAGTATAAGAGTTGGAAGTGGTAAATCTGCTCCAAGTGTTTCAAAAATTGATTTAAATTTAGGTACAACAAACATAATTAAAACTGTAAAAGCTATAGCAATTGCGATGATTGTAACTATTGGATAACGCATAGCTTTTTTAAATTTTTGGGTATTATCTCTAATATTTTCTAATGTATCTGAAAGCATTCCTAAAGCTTCATCTAAATTTCCAGTTTTTTCTCCAAATTCTATCATCGAAACGGTTAAATTTCCAACAGCGTGTCTGTACGGTTTTATTGAATCAGCTATACTTCTACCTGCATTAATTCCGTCTAATGCTTGAGTTAAAATTTTATTCATAGTTTTATTTTTTGTAAAATTTCTAGATTCTTCTAAAACTTCATTGATACTAATTCCAGCATTAAGCATTACACTCATCTGTCTTGTGACAATAATTAACTCATCTACATCAACTTTTTTATCTTTTAGTAAATTTTTTTGAATAGTTTCTATATAACCTTTAACTTGTTCAGTAAATGGTGGTGGAACTTCTTTAGCTTTTAGTGCATACGCATTATTCTCCTCTTTAGCCCTAGCTAATGCAATATCAGTTGAATCAGCCTTAATTAAAACATCTTCTTTTTTTCCCTTTTTTAATATAGTTACTTTATAATATTTCATCTATTTTTCTTTTTTATAATCTTGCAACCCTAAATACTTCCTCTATCGTAGTTCTACCCTCACCTGCTTTCTCTATTCCATCTTGAAACATTGATAAAAATCCCTCTTTTTTTGCTTGTTCTAATATAACAGATTCACTCTCTTGTGTTGCTATCATTCTTTGAATATCTTTTGAAACTACTAAAATTTCATTTACCATCTCTCGCCCTTTAAAACCTGTCATTGAACACTTAGTACAACCTTTAGCTTTATAAAATTGATATTTTTTTGGTAGAGAATTTTTTATCTCATCATAATACTCTGGTGGAATTTCCATAGGTTCTCTACAAATTGGACACAATCTTCTAACAAGTCTTTGAGCTTCAATTGCAACAACAGCACTACTAATAAAATAACTCTCAATTCCCATATCTAAAAGTCTTGTAATAGCACTTACAGCACTATTTGTATGTAAGGTTGAAAATACTAAGTGACCAGTTAATGCTGACTGAATTGCAATTCTTAGAGTATCTCTATCTCTAACCTCTCCAATCATAATAATATCAGGGTCTTGTCTAAGAATAGTTTTAAGGGCTTCTGCAAATGAAAAACCAACTTTTTCATTAACTTGAGTCTGTTGAATCATAGCTAATTGATACTCAACTGGGTCTTCGACTGTAATAATTTTTTTCTCAACACTCTTAATTGCATTTAAAGCACCATAAAGTGTTGTTGTTTTACCACTTCCAGTAGGTCCCGTTACAAAAATCATCCCATAAGGCAATTTCATTGAGGCTTGAAACCTATCTAAAACTTGCTTATTCATTCCAAGTTCGTGAAGATTTACCATAACTTTAGATTTATCTAAAATTCTCATAACCATAGATTCACCTAAAAGTGTTGGAAGAGTTGAAACCCTAAAATCAATATCTTTACCTACAATAGTAAGTGAAATTCTTCCATCTTGTGGTTTTCTTTTTTCGGCTATATCCATATCTGAAAGTAGTTTTAATCTTGAAATAAGTGCTGGATATACCTCCTCATCAAGTACAAAATTTTCAACTAAAATACCATCAATTCTACTTCTAACAATACAGCCACTAATACTTGGCTCAATATGAATATCACTAGCCCCATTTAAAATAGAGTTTTTAAAGATAATTTCAATTAATTTTAAAATATTTGAAGATTCACCAGCATTTTCAATATTTGCAGTTTTAACTTCTACTTTAATCTTTTCAACTAAGTCTTTAATACTTTCATTAAGCTCTAATCTTGAGATAATTTTTTCAATTAAATCACCCTTAGCAATTGCCATTTTAACAGGTTTTTGTCGAAATTGTCTCTGTATTAAATCAGCTGCATTTAAATCAAAAGGGTCTTTAAAAGCTACAATTACATTAAATTCACTCTCTTTGATTGGAATTGCAACAAATCTTTTCATTTGAGCAACAGGGAGTCTTTTAGCTATTTTAAAATCAATTTCATAAGCATCTAAATCGACATAGTCTATCTTTAACTTATCTGCTAATTTTTTTAAAATTTCATCTTCATTTGCTGGAAAATCGAAAAGAATTGATTCTATATCTAAATTTCCTAAACGACTCTGCTCAACAAAAAAACTAAGAAGAGCTTCTTGATCAAGAAAACCTAAATCATTTAAAATTTTAATAATTTTTTCTCTTTGAGGAAGTTCTTTTTGCCTTTTTAAGGCTTGCATTAATTGATCTTGAGTAATAAGACCTTCGTGAATTAACCTATCGCCAATTCTCATCTTTGCCATAAATTATTTCCTCTTTGCTTTTTCTAATTTTTTAATAAGAGAGTTTATTTTTTCAGATTTATGATCTTTTAAATATTGCTTGAGTTTATTGATAGATTTAGTTAAATATCTAACTTTTAATCCACAAGTACCATAGTATAAATATCCACTCTCATCGTGAGGTAAAATTTTTATCAATTTTTCAGCCCAAAAGGTACAGTTTTTATAATTTTCTATTTTAATATAATTTTTTGTTAAATTTAGTGCGTCTCTTGCACTTGGATAAGCATAATAAGCTTTTTTTAATATTTTTATTTTAGATAAAAGTTCTTTTTTACTCTCTTTTTTATTAAACTCTCTTTCTTTTGGTTCTATTTTTTGTTTAAGTTTTATATCTTTTTGTAATTTATTTAATAACTCTTCAATTCTGTTGGATGAATTTTTAGATAAATAAATTTTTAGTGCATTAATAGCTTCAATTTTTTTATTTAATTTAATTTTTGAATTTGCAAAAATCAGCCAACTCTCATCTTTAGTATCATCAATTTCATTTGCCCTAATGCTCCAAATTAATGACTCTTTATAACTATCTTTTTTATAAAACTCTTCTGCTATTGCAATTGCACTCATATAATCAGGTGATTTATTATATTTATCTTTTAAAGTAGTTAGAAAGTCTTTTTTGGTTTTACTTATAGATATAATAGGATTTTTAGATTCTATTACCTTCTCTTCTTCCTCAATTATATTTTTATAAATTGGGGGTTGAACTATCTCCTCTTCAATGTCTTCTTCAATCTTTGGCTCATCTATAATAATCTTTTCTTCAATCTTTTTTTCTTCATAAAAACTATTGAAATCTATATTTGAAAAAACAAGAGTTAAAATAACACTAGCTATTAAAATAGTGAAAATAATTAAACCAAATTTAACTATAAACCTTTTAAAATTTAACTTTGACCACTCTTTTTCTAAAAATTTTACATTATGCATCTAATATTCCTAAATCTATTCCTGCCATTTCTATAAACTTATTTGGAAGAGTTCTTCCAATTTTTTTTGGCTCATTTTTATCGTAATACTCACAAATTTCAAAAACTTTAAACATTAATCTATTTGTATTTCTAAAGTTTCCCTTAGTTAATTTATAAATTAAATTATAATTTTTTTTACTTAAAAGTCTTACAATTTCAATCTGTTTTTTAGTAATTAATCTCTGATCTATATAAGTTACTAATTCATCTTTAGATAAATTTTTTAATTCTATTAATTCCCAAATTCTTGATTTAAAACTATCTTCATTCATAAGTAAAGTATTAGTCATAGATAGTATAAATTTAAATTTATTAGTATCAGATAAAATTCTAATTAACTCTAAAATTTCATTTTTATATAAATTTGCTTCATCTAACATAATTATTACAACTTCATCTAATTTTAAAACTAAATTAATAATAGCTTCTTGTGTATCTCTTGGCATCTCTTCTTGTATGAAAGCTTTATATATTTGATTAAGAAGTGAATCTATACTAAAAAAAGGAGTTGTAAAAAATAGAATATGTTTACTCTCTTTGTTATTTTGATAAATTTCATTCAAAAGTGTAGTTTTTCCCACACCAGCATCACCGTAAATCAGAGTTATATTTTGACTCTCTTTAATAGAGAGCATTTTAGTTAATTTTTCTATTGGATAGTGTGATTCTAATTTTAATGGTTTTGTATTTTCATCTTTTAAAAAAGCTTCTCTTGCTAACTTAAATTTACTCAACTTCTAGCCTTTTATACTCTAAGTCTTTTAGAGTTAATTGTTTTTTATCTCTTATGATATGAGGTGTAATAATAATTACAAGTTCAGTTAATTTTTGACTTTTTCTGGTGTGTTTAAATATATTTCCTAAAATTGGTAAATCTCCTAATATTGGAACTTTTCTATCTTCATAATCATTACTTGAAGTAATCAATCCTCCAAGTATTAACCTATTTCCATCTTTTACTTTTATTACAGCTGAAATCTGTTTTCTTGTAACATCTGGTGGCATAGTTCTGGCGCTATTACTTAATCCAACAGCTTCAATAGTATTACTAATCGATGGATTTATTTTTAAAATTATTGTATTATCATCTGAAATTGCTGGAGTAATATCAAGTAATACTCCTGTAAAAATAGATTCAATATTTTCATTTGAGCTTTGTGTTGTAGTATCACCTGCAACAACATTACTTTGACTTGTTCTATAAAAATACTCATTTCCTGAACTTATTAACGCAGGTTGATTATTTAAAGTTAATATTTTTGGATTAGAGATTGATTTAACAGTTCCATTTTGTTTTAATATACTTATTATCTCTCCAATTTGAATATTTGCATTTAATGTAAATGTACCACTTGAAGCATAATCTAAAGTATTATCTACATCATTAACCAAAGAGTTAATATTATCTAAAGTATTTGAAGATGTAGTATCACTAATTTGCTCATTGGCATAATTATTTGATTTTGTTATAGTCTTTCCATCTGAATTAGTTATATTTTTAGTAGAATCTTTATTTTTTTGTAAATTATAACCCAGAGAGAGAGATTCTAACATTTTAGTCCAATCAATTCCAGTCTTTTTTTCATCTTTTAACTCTACACTCAAAATTTTAACATCAATTAAAACTTGGTTTTGTAGCCTTTTTTGCAATTTTTTAATATAACTTTTAACTTTTTGCATCTGCTCAACATTACCACTAACTGTAATCAAACCAGCTTCTCTACTAATAATTAAATTATCTCTCAAATTTGAACTATCAATACTATGAGTAGTACTTAAAAGATAACTTATATCACCTCTTAAGCTTTCCCAAAAATCAAATTTATCAGAACTATTAATACTACTTCCAACTTCAGATACTTGTGAACCTCCACCACTTGAGCCTCCACCTCCGCTTGATTGAGTAGCAGTGTTTGAACTTCCACCCCCACCACTTAAAGAACCTCCACCATTACTACTTAATTGTACATTTGTTTTACTACTACCATCTCTAGTGGTATTTACATAATCAATTTTAAAAGTTTTAGTAATTAAATATTTGACTCTTAATAGATTCCCTGTAAATTCATAATCTAAGCCTCTCTCTTTAATTAAATAATTTAACATTTCAAAGAAAGTTACATCTTTTAAATATGTATGATTTATTTTTTTATTCATTAAATTTTGAGCAATTTTATCTTTTATAATAACTGTAAAACTACAATTAAGTGCTATTTGGTCTATTAACTCATAGAGTGAGATTTCCTCTTTTGTAGAGATATTAAAAAGTTCTCTTTTACATTCATTTGCACTTAAGTTTAAAACTATTAAGAGTAAAATCAAAATTTTACTGAACTTCATTACTTTTCCTAACCACTTGATTTTCTGGAATCAAAGAGAGTGTTCTATTTTCATCTTTATTTCCTAATATAATACTATTATAATTAATATTTAAAATTGTAAATCCAGATATATTATCTTCTATATCCAACCACTTATCATCTAATTTAACTCTACTATTAAAAATAGCTATTAATTTTGGGATAATAATTTGTGTATTATTTACATCGACTATTTCTACTATTTTATTATCCACAATATTTTGTGAAATATTTAAATCAACATCTTTAAATGGATTATCTAAAAATTTAGTCTCTATTTTATTAAATTTCTGTTTTGTTAAATCAGTAAATATTTTGTTAATATCAGATTCCTCATAAGCAAAAGCAACTATTTTTATCATAAAAATGGTTATTAAAATTATTTTTTTCAAGTTTTAATTTCCCAATTATATATATTTAATTTAAATATTAACTTTTTTTTATCTTCATTATAATGTAATAATAGATTGTCTACATCTACAAATACCCCAAAGGTTTCTATATCATTAATGTAATTTAAAATATCTTTAAAATCTCCACTTCCTTGAACCTCAATATGTAAATTTTTAAATAGTCTTTGATTTTCATAAGGAAATTGAGTGCTACTTATATGAGAAATATTTAAACTATTTTTATTTGAGCTAAAAGCGATAAAATCTAAAAATGAACTCCATCTATTTTGCTCTTTTGTAAATTCATTTACTTTAAAATTTATATAATTAATTTTTGAATTAACTTTTACAACTTCATCTCTTATTTTAAATACAACTTTTTTATATTTAGCAATAATTACTTTTTCACCTAAATCTGCCCTTATTGATTTCAAATAATTTCTATTTTGATTTATTCTAAGTGTTAAACTACTCTTTTTATTTTGAGCAGATTTTAAATACTCTTCTGCCAAAGGAAATAGGTGTAGATATGAAATTGCCCCAAAAAGCATTATAGGCATCAAGAGAATTATTATCTTTTCTCTCTCATTTTTTCCTTCTAAAAACTCTTCTAACTTATCTAACACTCTATCTCTTTTTTAGATTAATTTCAGAAGTATATAATAGATCTTCATCATTTAAACTAATCTTTTCAACAGCTACTGTATACTTTTTATCGACATCATTAATAAAATTTGTAATCTCTTCCTCATCATATGATTCTATTTTAAGTGAAATTTCACTTCCAGTAAAAATATTAAAATCCAATATATCAATATTATGATTATTTATAAAACCTGTTAGCTCTATTAAAATATTACTTTTTATAAAATAACTTAATCTTTTCTTTTTAATTTCATCAATTAATACTTCTATATTTTTAAGTCGTTTATTGCTTAAATTTAATTTTTTATCAGCTTTAATTTTTTTACCCTCTAATTGAGATAAAAGTATTTTAAATCTTGTAACATTTATATCTAAAGCCATAACAGTTTGATTTAAACTCTTATTTTCTTCTTCTATTATTAATCCATAAATATAATTAAAAAGTGGATATAAAAGTGAGAAGAGAAGTCCACTAATTGTCGCTATAATAAATTTTCCTGAAGATTTTAAAAATATAGATTTCTCTTTTTTAAATATAGTAAAATTAAAATCACTCTTTTGTTCTAAAAAAATTTGAGCAGATAAAAACATCAATTTAATTAAATGATGTGGAGTTTCTCCTACTAATTTATAATCAAAATCAAATTTTTGAGTCTCAACATCTACATAAGTATTAAAATATACATAAAACTCATCTTTTAGAGAAATTTCACTATCTAAATATAAATTATCAATTTCAATTGAGTAGACTCTTTTTACATAGAGTAAAATATCAGATATATAAACTCCAAAATCATTATATAAATCATTAACATCATCTTTATATTTATCATTTTCAGCACCTAATAAAATATCTATAAAATTTTCAATTTTTATAACATTTGGATGCACAAATGTAAATTTTTTAAATAACTCTTCTAATGAAAATTCCATTGCTTTAAAATATAAAAATTCTCCATTTTTATAAATTGATAAAAAGGAATCATTCATACTTAAATATATAAAACAGTCTATAGTATTTTTTTCTAAAATTTCTAATTTATAGAGTGGTTGTATTAAAAATGGAGATGCACCAATATAATCAATATGTTTCACCTCTTTAGTCTGTTCGTTAAAAGTATTTTGAACATTAGATACAGAGAGAGCAAAAACATCATATTCATCCATATCAATTGTATTTGAGTTCTCTTTTTTTATATACTTAATAATATATTCAATATTAAAATCTAACCCTAACTCTTCATAAGTTTTAGCACTGATATAATCTTCAATTGAATCCTCTGGAATAGAGCTTTCAATCTCTAATGGAGTATGAATTATATCTTTACTCTTAACAAAAGTTGTATAAAAGTTTTTTTTACTATATTTTAAAGAAGACTCTTTTTTTATAAAATTATCTTTTAATTTATAAAAAGGTTTCTCTTTACTTCTTGGTATATAAAAAATTTCTTTCATTCAATCATCCTATCAAATTTCATAATAATAATTCCTAAAAATTTATCTTTTTTATAAAATTCAACTCTAAAAGCATTACCACTCTTATCTATTGCAAATTCACTTGACAACTCATCTTTACTTATAATAAAATTACTTTCATCACCTTTATACTTAATCTTTTTTGGTTTAAACCCTATTATATTTACTCTATAATCATCATCTTTTATCATAAAATTATGTTTTAACTCTATAATTGAGCCAATTTTAACTTCCCTATCTTCTCCATCTATTAGTAATTTCACTCTCTTTAAACTCTTATCTACTTTAACATATTCAGAAAATAAAATAGTTACTAATTTGCTTCCTATGTATATATGAAACTTATTATCTCTTTTAATTATTTTTCCAAATGGATTTGAAAATTCAAAATAATTTTTATATCTAAGTGGGAAAAATGGTAAATTTTCTTTTATATTATTTAAATTAAGTGTTATATTATTATTAATATTTAATTTTCCATAATTACTTAAAGTCTCATATAAATTTTTAAATTCAAAATTTCTATCAAAATTTAAATTTAAATTCTTCAAAAACTCTTCTATTGCTATTAATTGAAACTCTATTTGCTCTTTAAGTGT
>JADGEE010000011.1 GCA_016744535.1 Campylobacteraceae bacterium | reverse complement strand
GAGTTTAAAAAAGTTTTTTCCACAAAATATTAATAATATAAAAGTCTATTATCATATCTTTAATCCTTTAAAAGCCACAATTAAAGGAAGTGGTGATTTTGGAGAAGCGGAAGGATTTATAGATTTAAAAAATAAAAAAATAAAAATCATTATAACTCCAAGTGAGGAACTAAATAAAAATAGGAATATTCTTTCAAAATTAAAAAAACAAGAGGATAAATTGGTATATGAATCAAGCTATAATTAAAGAGATAATAAAAATATTTTTTCTTATCTTTATACCTTTTATTATTGTTAAAGCCCTCTATTTAGGTTTAAATTTCTATTTTTTAGAAAAGAGAGGAGTTAATTATAAAGCTAAGAATAATAGTAACTTTTATGAAAAATTTAAATTTTCTAAAAGCTTTGATTTAAAAGTAGCTAAAAATACTCCAAAAACTAAAAAAATTGAACTAAAAACAGAAATTTATAAACTTGTAAATTTAAAACTTAAAGCTGTTTATATAAGTGAGGGCAACACTTTTATTGCAGTTGAAGAGAAAAACAAAACAGAATTTATAGATTTAAATTCAGAATTTAATGGTTATAAATTAATAGAAGTAGAGATAAATAGAGCTATATTTGAAAAAAATAATAAAAATTATGAGTTAATTATTGATGATAGTAAACTTCCTGAAGTTAAAGAGAGTGATATTATAAAAGATGATTTTTATACAGTTAAGAAAGATATTATAAAAAAGTTTTCAAATAATTTTGATGAAATTTGGAAAAATATATCTATTAAAGAGATTAAAGAGAATGGTGAAATTAAAGGTTTTAAAGTTAGATATATAAAGCCAAAATCTATATTTAATCAAATTGGCTTGAAGGCTGGAGATATTATTATAGCAATTAATAATATTGAGCTTAAAAGTTATGCAGATGCTTTTGGAATTTATAAAAAAATTAGTAAAATAAAAAACTTAAAAGTGACACTTATAAGAGATAATTTAGAGAAGGAAATAGAGTATGAAATTAATTAAAATTATATTTTTTACAACTTTTATATTTAATATCTTAATAGCACAAGATATTACTAAAGTAAAACCCATAAAAGGTATTGAGATAAATTTTAAAGATTTAGAGATTGAAGATTTTGTTAAAATGGTGGCAAAAATAACAAATAAAAATATTTTAATAACAACTAATATTAGAGGTAAAATAAATTTTATTTCAGTAAAACCTATTGAGAAAGATAAACTTTATATTTTATTACTTCAAATTTTAGAGACAAAAGGTTTTACTATCGTTGAAAATAGGGCAGGTTTTTTAAATATAGTTCGTACATCTGATGTAGCAAAAGAGAATCTACCTATTGTTGGGGATGGAATTATTGATGATGATAAAGGTAATATTTCTCAAATGGTTACAGAAGTTATAAGAGTTAAAGGCGAAAATGTCGATATTGTGACAAGTAAAATTAGACACTTAATTAGTAAAAGTGCAAAACTTGTAACTTCAAAAGAGATAAATTCACTTATAATTTCAGATTATCCACAAAGTCTTAAAACTATTAAAAAAGTAATTAATAGATTAGTAAATATGCCTAAAACTAAAATTAAATTTATTAAGCTTGAATATATAAAAGCTAGTTCTATTGTGGCAGATATTACAAAAATTTCTACTAGTTTGATAAATCAAAAAGTAGACGAAGATAAAGTTCAAATTTTAAAAAATGATACAACAAATTCACTTATTCTAATTGCTAAAAAATCAAATATTGATATATTAGTTCCTTATATTAAAAAGTTAGATAAAGAGGAAGATGATGATATTACAGCACAAAAAATTGAAATTATTCCACTTAGAAACTCTGAAACAAAAAATTTATTAGGTGTTGTAAATGCAGTAGTTTCAAAAAGAGTTTATAAAAAAGGTGAAACTAGACCAACAATTACTGCCGATAATGGTTTAAATGCAATTGTAGTAATGGCAGTTGAGAAAGATTTAAAATATATTAAAGATTTAGTTGAACAACTTGATAGAGAGAGACAGCAAGTCTATGTCAAAGCTAAAATTATTGAAATTAGCGATAATAAATTTACAGAATTTGGTTTAAAATATGGAATTATGACTACACCATTTTTAAATGGAAACACTCTATTTAGTGTAAGCTCACTCATTGGAGATGGTACTGACTTAGTAGGTGCGGCAATAACATCAGCTGCTGGAATACCTGGATTTGATATATCGAATATTTTGCAAGAAAAAACAAAAACAACATTTAAAACAACAGCTGTTGAAACTACAGATTCAGATACAGGTAAAACCACAACAACTTACGAAAGTCAGCCTATGAAAGAAACTTACACAGGAGCACCAGACTTTGGATTAGCAGTATCATTATCACTACTTGATTCATCAGGTGCAACAAATAAACTCTCTGAACCATCAATTTTATGTATTAATAATGAAGAGTCTTCAATTTATGTTGGAGAAACTAGAAGAATCACAACTGGTAGTGTTGTTGGGACTACAACTCAAAATTTAACTAAAGTAGAAGATATTGGTTTGACACTTAAAATAAAACCTAGGCTTTCAAATGATAAAAAAGTAACGCTTCAAGTTTCAGCCAAATTAGAAGATACAATTCCTGGCTCTAACCAAAATGGAACAACAAAAAGAGAAGTTACAACAAAAGCTATTGTTAGAAATGGAGAGAGTGTAATTATTGGTGGATTGATTAGAGATTCAATTAAAGGAGGAGAGACAAAAGTTCCTCTATTAGGAGATATTCCAATAATTGGAGATATTTTATTTAAACATAAATCAAAAACAGTTGATAAAATTAATTTAGTAATTATTTTAACCCCATATATTATTGATACTAGTGCAGATTTAACAGAGTTTAAACATCAATTAGCAGTACTGAATAAAATAGAGACAGAATATGCTAACAATGTATTAGAAATTTTGGGAATTAAAAAAGATGAAGAAAAAGATAAAAACGAAGAAAAAGTAGATATTAAAACTAACGATGAGAGTAAAAATAAATTTGATGTTATTACACCAAGTTATGAGGATTAATTGATGCTTGATATTCCAATTATCAAGGATATTGACCTCTATCCAGAAGTAGTAGAAGATGTAAATAGTGATTTATCAGTAAAATATGGAGTCTTATTTAGCTCTATTGAAGATGAAATTTATACAATATTATCACAAGATAATCTCTCAAATGCACTTAATTTTTTATCTAAATATAATTTAAACTATCCACTTTTACACGTAGATAAAAACTCGTACGAGAGACTTTATCATAGATTTTTAGAAATTAAAACTGATAAAGAGCTAACAGAAGTTACAAGTGATGCTAAAGAAGAGGGAGTTGATGATGACTTCTCTTTAGTTGAATTTTTACAAACTTCAAAAGATATTTTGACAAGTGAAGAGTCAGCCCCTATTATTAAATTTGTCAATTCACTCTTTTATCAAGCAATTAAAAAACGAGCAAGTGATATTCATATTGAGACTTATGAATCAAGAGGTGAAGTTAGATATAGAATAGATGGAGTTTTAATAAAACACGTTGATTTAGATAAAAAAGTGATAAATTTAGTAATTAGTCGTATTAAAGTTATCTCTAATTTAGATATTTCAGAAAAAAGAGTTCCTCAAGATGGTAGAACTCAAATTAAAATTGCAGGAAAAGCGTTAGATATTAGGGTTTCAATTTTACCAACATATTATGGTGAGAGAATTGTTATGAGAATTTTAATGCAATCTGAAGATATTCCTCATTTAGATGACATAGGCTTTGATAAAGCTATGATTGATGACTTCAAAGCACTCTTAAAACACTCACACGGAATGGTGTTAGTTACTGGTCCTACTGGTAGTGGTAAATCAACAACTCTACATGGATTTTTACAAGAGGTTGCTAGTCCTAAAAAAAATATTATTACAGTTGAAGACCCAGTTGAGTATAATGCAGAAAATATAAATCAAGTTCAAGCAAATTCAAAAGTAGGTTTAACTTTCGCTTCAGCTCTTCGTTCTATTTTAAGACAAGATCCTGATGTTGTAATGGTTGGAGAAATTAGAGATAAAGAGACAGCTGAAATCGCAATTCAAGCAGCCCTAACGGGTCACTTAATGCTTTCAACTCTACATACTAATAATGCTACAAGCTCAATTACAAGACTTGTAGATATGGGAATTGACAGCTTTTTAATTGGCTCAAGTCTACTTGGAGTTTTAGCACAAAGATTAGTTAGAAAATTGTGTCCTCACTGTAAAGAGGAAGACTTTGTAGCTGAAGAGTATGCAAAAGAGTTTGATTTACCAAATGGTGCTAAAATTTATAAACCATCAGGTTGTGTAAAGTGTAATTTTACAGGTTATATTGGTAGGATGCCTGTGGGTGAACTTTTTGTAATTGATGATGATATAAAAGCATTAATGAAAGATACAAGTAATGATTATGAGATAAAAAAATTAATGAAAGAGAAGGGAATGGAATTTCTAGCAGATAAATTAAAAAAACTTCTATTAAATGAGATAACTTCAATGGAAGAGATTATTAGAGTTGGAATTAAAGATTCATAATGATTTTTAAATATAGTGGAATAGATAAAAGAACTGGAAAAAAAGCAAGAGGAAAACTTGAAGCTACTAACTTAAATGATGCGAAAGCTAGATTAAAAGCAAAAAATATAATTTATAATAAAGTTAGTGAATCTAGTGAGAGTATTTTTAGTAAAATCGAACTTTTTCGTGTTGGAAAATTAACAAATTTAGAGTTAGCAAATTTTAGTACAAATTTAGCTATATATTTACGCTCAGGCGTAGCACTAATAAATGCAATAAAACTCTCAAAAACTCTATATGAAGGTGATAAAAAATTACTCTATTTTTTAAACTCTATTGAGACAAGTTTAGAGGAGGGAAAAAGTTTTTATCAATCGCTAGAGACTCAAAAAATTATAGCACTACCATCTTTTTATAAACAATCAATTAAAGTTAGTGAAGATGGAGGATTATTACCTCAAATTTTGATAGAACTTGCAAGATATGTAAAAGAACAAGATGAAATAAATAGACAAGTCTCAAACGCTTTTATCTATCCAACTTTTATTATGATAGTCTCTGTCTTAATGATTTCATTTATGCTAACAGTTGTAGTTCCTAAAATTACATCTATTTTTGAATCACTTAGTCAAGAGTTGCCTAAAATTACGACATTTGTAATTTCCACAGGGGAATTTTTTGCTTCTTATTGGGTTTTAATGGTTGGAACTATATTTACAATAGCTACTATTTTTCAACTATTTTTAAAATTTAATAAACAATTTAAATATAATGTAGATACTATTATTTTAAAAATACCACTCTTTGGTAAAATCGCAAAATCCGCTGAACTTGGTAGATTTGCTTATATGACTTCAACTCTAATAAAATCAGGAGTACCATTTATTCAAGCTATAAAATTAGCAAGTGATATTATGAATAATTCACTTCTGAAAAAAAAGTTTGAAGAAGCTGCTGATAGAGTGGTTGAGGGTGGAAAACTCTCAAATGCACTTATGAAAGATGTAAAATATATTGATAAAGCTTTTATTCAAGCTATTGCACTTGGTGAAGAGACAAGCGAAGTAGCTAATGTATTAGAGAATCTAGCACAGTTATATTTTGAAAATAATAAAGAAAAAATAAATGTACTATTATCTTTAATTGAACCTACAATTATGTTACTTGTAGGTGGCGTAATTGGTTTTATTGTAACAGCAATGCTACTTCCAATTTTTTCTATGAATTTAAGTGGAGGAATGTAAAAATATTTAAATAAATTCACTTTATATATATTGACTTTTTAGCCCTTTATACTTTCTATATTTGAGCATATTTACCCTCTTTTTGCTATTATAATATATTTAAAAATTAATATTAATAAAGGAAAAAATTTTGGAACTTAAAATTGGAATTATAACAACATCAGATAGGGCAAGTGCAGGAATTTATGAAGATATTTCTGGAATGGCAATAATTGATACTATGAAAGATTATTTAAAAAGTGAATTTAAAGAAGTTTATAGATGTATTCCTGATGAACAAAAAATTATAGAAGAAACTATGATAGAACTTGCAGATATAGAAAATTGCTCATTAATCGTTACAACTGGAGGAACGGGCCCTGCCAAAAGAGATGTAACACCAGAGGCAACTGAAGCAATTTGCGAAAAAATGTTAGCAGGATTTGGAGAGTTAATGAGAAGTGTAAGTTTAAAATATGTTCCAACAGCAATTTTATCAAGACAGAGTGCGGGAATTAGAGGAAATTCTCTTATTATAAATTTACCTGGTAAGCCTAAATCTATTCGAGAATGTTTAGATGCAGTTTTTCCAGCAGTGCCATATTGTATAGATTTAATTGAAGGTGCTTATATCGAAACAAACGAAGATGTAATAAAAGCATTTCGTCCAAAGGCTAAATAGTGAGAATAGATGCTTTTTTAAATGCAGTTAATATTACGAAGAGAAGGGTAATTGCTCAAGATATGTGTACTAATAAAGTTGTTTTAATAAACTCTTTAGTTGTAAAACCATCAAAAGAGGTAAAAGCTAATGATATTATCGAAATTAAATATTTAGAGAGTGTTAAAAAATATCAAGTGTTAGAAGTTCCAACTGTAAAAACTACACCAAAGAGTCAAAAAGATAGATATATAAAGGAAATTTTGTGAATTATACTAAAGCAAAAGATAAATTTAAACTACTTTTTGAAAATAGCTTAAGTGAAGATGAAGCAAAAGAGTTTTTAATTGATTTATATACTAGAGGAGAGAGTAGCGAAGAGATAAGTGCAGGGGCTGAAGTTATGCGAGAATATGCACTACAACTTCCAGTCTCAAAAGAGTTACAAAATAAATTAATTGATAATTGTGGAACAGGTGGAGATAAGAGTGGAAGCTTTAATATTTCTACAACAGTATCATTTGTATTAGCTAGTTGTGGTTGTTTCGTAGCAAAACACGGAAATAGAAGTATTACAAGTAAGAGTGGAAGTGCTGATGTACTTGAAAAGTTAGGAATTAATCTTAACTTAACGCCAAATAGAGCTGTAAACTTACTTGAGAATACAGGTTTTGTATTTATGTTTGCACAAAATCATCATCCAACTATGAAATATATTATGCCAATTAGAAAAAATCTCTCTCATAGAACTATATTTAATATTTTAGGTCCACTTACAAATCCAGCTGGAGTTAAAAAACAGTTAATAGGTGTTTTTGATAAAAGTTATGTGGAGAAATTAGCTTATGCCTTAAAAGATTTAGGAAGCCTAAGTGCTACTATTGTAAGTAGTGAAGATGGATTAGATGAAGTTAGTATTAGTGCAAAGACTCACTATGCAACTCTAAAAGATGGTCAAGTTAAAACAGGAGTTATAAATCCAGAAGATTTTGGATTTAAATTAGCAACACTTGACGCCATCAAAGGCGGAAATGCAAATGAGAATGCTAAAATTATAATTGATATTTTAAATGGAAAAATTAAAGATGCAAAAAGAGATATAGTTATATTAAATTCTGCATTAGCTTTAGTTGTTGATGGTAAAGCAAAGAGTATAAAAGATGGAATAAAAATAGCAGAAGAAGCGATAGATTCAGGAAAAGCAAAAGATAAGTTAAAAGAGATAATTGAATCTAGTAATCAATATATAGACTGAAAATATGAGCAATATTATATAGAATATTAAGAGAGTTTTTTATAAGATATAGACAGAATATATAAAATGTTTTAAGGAGAGTATATGAATGATAAAAAATATAGATTAGTTACTAGAAGTGATATGGATGGGTTAATTTGTGCCGTTTTATTAAAAGCAATGGATTTAATTGATGATATTAAATTTGTTCACCCAAAAGATATGCAAGATGGTATTATAGAGATTGGAGAGAATGACATTACAACAAATGTTCCTTATGTGGAAGGTGTTCATTTAGCATTTGACCACCATTTAAGTGAAACAATTAGGAATGAGAAACAAGATAATCATATAATTATCCCTTCAGCTCCGTCAGCTGCTAGAGTTGTTTATGAGTATTATGGTGCTGATAAATTTAAGGGAATTTGTGATGTTGATGATATGATGATAGCAGTTGATAAAGCTGATGCTGCTCAATTTAGTATGGAAGATATTTTAAAGCCAGAGGGTTGGGAGTTTTTGAGTTTCTTAATGGACGCTAGAACTGGATTAGGTAGATTTAGAGAGTTTAGAATTTCAAATTATCAATTGATGATGGATTTAATTGATTATTGTAAAAACCATCCAATATCTGATATTATGGAACTTCCTGATGTAAAAGAGAGAGTTGAGTTATATCTACTACACGAAAAATCATTTAAAAAACAACTTCTTAGCTGTTCAACTCAACATAAAAATTTAGTAGTACTAGATTTAAGAGAAGAAGAGATAATTTATCCAGGAAATAGATTTATGATCTATGCACTATTTCCTAGATGTAATATGTCTATTCACGTTATTTGGGGATTTAAGAAGCAAAATACAGTTTTTGCAACTGGTAAATCTATTGTAGATAGAAGCTCAAACACAACAGTAGGTGAATTGATGCTTAAGTATGGTGGTGGTGGACACGAAGCTGCTGGAACTTGTCAAATAAATAATGATAAAGCAGAAGGAGTTTTAAGAGAGTTAATCGAACAAATTAATGAAGATGGTTAAAACTATTCTCTTTTTATTCCTCTTCATTCTCTACTATTTCAAGTAAATCTTCAATTTATAAAAAACTATACTAATTAAATAAGTATTATAATTAAAGGAAAAAAAGTGGAAAATAAAAAAGAGGAAGTTATTAAAATTTTAGAGAAGATAGAAACAGAATTAACATTTATGGTAACAGTAACAACATATATTGGTATTGATAGTATTGAGCCAAATTCAGAGGATATGTTAGGTTTTAGCTCACTATTAAATAGAATTAAAGAGGATATAAATAAATCAATGGATATTTTATCGTAGAGTTTAGTTTACTTTTATAACTTTAAGTGGATCTATATGATAGTTTTTTTTTGTAACTTCAAATAGTAAATCATCTTGAACTCTTCCTATTACATAACCTTTTTTAATATTTTTTCCAACTTTTATTGTTGGAGCAATTTTTGATAAATAACCATAAACTGTATGAATTCCTTTCTTATGTTTAATAATAATTACATTATCAAGCATAGGAGTATCTCCTACAAAGACAATTTTACCATTAAATACAGCCTTTACTCTTGCATTTTGATATTTGGATTGAAGTATTACAGATTCATTGAAAATTTTTATCTTATAAATTGGGTCAAAATATGTTCCAAATTTTTTAACAACTGAAAAATCATCAAGCGGGGCAATAGTCTTTTTACCATAATATCTTGTAGTTTTAGTTTTTAAATATGAAGTTCCAATTTGTCTTACATCCATATTTAAATCATTTTTTATCTTCTTTTTAACAACTTTAACTCTTGTATCACTATAACCAAATCTTAAATTTTTAAGCATATCTCTAATGTTATCTTGTTGTGCTAAATTTTGAGCTAACTTTTTTTTATAACTTTTTTTTTCAGAATTTAACTTTTTTAATAAATCCTCTTTTTGATTTTTAAATTTAACTTGACGAGATTTTTTCTCATCAAGGTCATCAACATAAGCTTTTATTCTAAGAGTTGTATCTCTTTTTTCTTCAAGTTCTTCTTGAGTTTTGCTTAAATCTTTTTTTAATTTTTTAATTCCCTCTCTTGTAATTTTACCAACAGAATAAAAAATTTCCTCTTTTATTAAATCTGTAATGTTTGCTGGATGACTTGTATTTATTACAACAGAGATAGATAAATCTTTTGCGATTAAAGAGATTAATTTTCTCTCTATCTCTTTTTTATTTTCAACTAACTCTCGCTCTCGCTTTTGCAAAATTTTAAATTCTGCTTTTTTTAAATTATAATTTTTTTTATGTTTATTCAAAATTAAATCAATTGACTTAATTTTTTTATCAAAATCTTTTAATCCGTCTCTTATTTTTAAAATATCTTTTACAATTGTACTCAATCTTTTTATAACTTTTTTTTGCTCTTTTGATTTTTTAGATAGCTGATGCTCTTTTGATTTAATTTTTTGTTCAACTGTTGATGAAAAAAGTAAAGTTGTAAAAAATATAAAATTAAAAATTAACTTCATCATAATCTCTATGTTTTACAATCACTAAAAATACTGAAAGCAAAGATAATACAATACCTATAAACATTAAAATAAAAAAATCTTCCATTGGATTAAATTTCAGATTTAAAATATCAATTTCATATAAAAATTGTTGTAATATTCCATCTTTAATTATCAAAGAAAAAGTTCCTGCAACAAATAAAGCACTAATTATAGAATCAATTACAGCAAGTCTAAACAGAACCGCACTTCTCATCCATAGAGGAGCTCCAAAAAGTTCCATTACTCTCATTCTCTCTAAATGCTCAAATGTCCAAACTTCAACTTGTTTAATAATTAGTAAAGCACTAATTACAAAAATAACTATTCCAAAAAATTTAGCAACAGAATTTAAAATTAAGAGTAGTCTATAAATTTGATTATGACTCTTAACAAATGTTTCTACTCTTTTAATTGGTGGTAACTCATATAGCTTTTTTTCTATCTCTTTAACTCTCTTAGTTGATGGAAATGATTCCAAATTTAACTTATAAAAATTTGGTAGAGTTACTTTTAAAAGTGCATAATTTGAAGATGAAAATTGATTTTCAAATTTACTTAAAACACTATCTGGTCTAACTTCTTTAAGACTTTTAAAATTTTGAACTTTTTTTACAATATCCTCTTCACTCAATTTTGAAATTGAAACTATAATAATTGAGTATTCACTCCCTAGTTTTTTTTCATATCCATCAACTAATCTATCAATTACTACAAAAAATTGGTAGGCTGAAAGAAGTGCTACTAAAGGTATTATAATTGATAAGTGATTTTTAAGAGATTTCATATATTAATCCATCTTCGATATTAAGCTGTCTATGTTGAATTCCTAAACTATGTGGGACTCTATGTGTTACAACTACAACAGTCATTCCTAGTTGCTCATTTGCACTTCTAAGTAGATTCCAAATAACTTCACTTGAGTAATCATCAAGATTTCCTGTCGGCTCATCGGCTAAAATTAATGTTGGATTATGTGCTAAGGCTCTAGCCATTGCGATTCTTTGCTGTTCTCCCCCACTTAACTCCAATGGATATTTTGTAGTTTTATGTGATAATTTAACATGTGCTAATAATTTTTCCATCTGTGCGGTACAGACTTCATTAGAGTAACCATTTATCAAAAGTGGTAAAATAATGTTTTTTTCAACACTCCACTCTTTTATAAGCTTATAATCTTGAAATACAATTCCTAAGTGTCGCCTAAGTAAATTTAATTTAGAATTTTTAATATTCTTAAAGAGTTCAACTCCACACACTTCAAGTTTTCCACTTTTAATATATAACCCACCATATAGTGAGCGAAGAAGTGTTGTTTTTCCACTTCCTGAAGGTCCTGTTATAAATACAAAATCTTTTGATTTTATTTTAAAAGTGCTATTTTGAATAATAGGTTCATCATTATTATATGCTAGAACTATATTTTCTGCAATTATTGTATGTTCTACTCTCTGTAAGTTATCCATTTAACCACTCTTTGATTTTTTTATGAGATTTTAAATTTGCCTTTGTAGGAATTGGATCTCCTTGATAATATCTAACTCTATTTTTACTAAAATATAGATATTTTCTTTCAACTTTGTTGAAATCTCCTAAAGTAATTCTAATTAAACCGCTACTATCGTCTATTTTGTAAATATTCTCAAAATGTAATATGAAATCATCATATTTAACGCTACTATTTTTAAAATTTCGATAAATTTTTAAAAAATCAACTTTATCTTTAAATTTAAAATTATTATCTATTAAAACATCTTTTGAATTTTTAATATTTTTTAAATGCAAATCATAAATATTTTTATCTTGTCTTTTCCATCTATCTTCATATTTGCTAGATATTTCTAAATTTAAATTTTTTTGAACCTTAAATTTTATATCTTTATAATTTAAAAATAACTTTAATGAGTAGTTAAAGTAATTTTCACTATCTGTTCTAAGTTCAAGTTTTCCACTAACTTTTAAAACTCTAATAGCTTCATCTATAAATATTTTAGAAAAGATTCTTCTATGAGGTTTTTTATCCCAAGGTACTGGAAAGTGTACAAATATTTTTCCAATAGAGTTTGACTTAATAAACTCTAAAAATATCCTAGCATCATAATCTAAAATATAGATGTTATTTAAATTCTGAATCTCTATCTGTTTTGCTAAAATATCAATTGATGGTTTATATATCTCAATTCCAATAAATTGTATATTTGGATTTTTTTTAGCTTGATATAAAAGATGTCTTCCTGTTCCAAAACCAATCTCTATCCAAATCTCTTTTTCACTTTTAAAATCATTTACAAAAAAATTAATATTTTTTACAAATTTATAACTTTTCTTTACTATATTGGAATTATGTAAATTTTTAGAGTATATATTAGTTTTAATTACATCTGCATTTGAGGATTTTATAAATTCATCTAAAGCCAATTTTAGCAAATCTAACCTTGCTACTCTTGTAACTTTGTCATATTTAATTAAAAAATTTTCACCTTTTTGGCTTTGAGAAATTAAAAACTCAACTCCGTCTAACTCAATTCCAATTAAATTTAAATATTCGCCCTTAGCAATAAACTTAAATTTACTAGAGTTTAATTCAAAATCTTTTAAAGATTTAGCTAAAATATGAGGCATATATTAATCTCTTGGCATTAACAATTTAATCTCATCAGTCTCTTTAGATATTAAATTATTCTCATCTACTGCACTAATTGAGTATTTATACTCTATGTTCGGTAAAATATCTTTATCTTTAAAACTAGTATTTTCTATATTTATAAATTTATAAGTTTTATCAGACCAGCCCTCTTTTACTTTTTTATAAACTATAAATTTATTTGTCCTATCATCTTTTGATTCCCAATTAATTATTGCTTGACCATCACTTATAGTAGCCGATTTTATTAAAGGAGTTTTGGGAATATCTAATGTTGCTCCCATAAATGCTTTAGAACTCGGAGCTTCTAGTGCATCTTTATCAATTGAACTTATCTTATAAAATCTTACAAATCCTGTCTCTTTTATTATATCTTCATAAGTTGTTGTTCTAACTTTTTTATAAACTTTAAAATTTCCATCAACTTTATTGCTTATATATATATTATAATAATCCAACTCCTTTGATTGGATAGCTTCCCAATTTAAAATAATTTTATTTGCCTTATCATTTGTAGCACTTACACCAACTACCTCGGCTAAAAGAGGCTTTGTTGTAGCCTTTACACTAAGACTAGATAGAGATATTAAGTCATCAAAAGTTTTTACTTTTACTCTATAATTATATGTATAGTTATCTTTTAATTTTGAATCTATATATTCGGCTTGAAGTCTATTTTCAACCACTGCTAACTCTTCCCACTTTGAAGTTGAGAAATCATTTCGCTCTATTATATAACTTTTAACTCTTGGATTTGCGTGTGGTCTCCAAATTAATTTTATCTTTCTTGGTAAATTGCTAATTGCTTGAATGTATGTTACAGATTCAAGTGGTTTTAGTGTTTTTGCTTCTTTAACTTCACTTTGTTGAGATTCTAACTCATCTTTATTAAAAGCTGAAAATTTATAAAAATATAATTTATTTGTTTCTAAATCTCTATCCACAAAATGAGAACTAAATCTATCATTAATTTTTGCAACTTGTTTTAAGCTAACTCCATCACTTCCTCTATATAAAAAATATCCTTGAACTCTTGCGTCCTTAACTGGTGACCACTCAAAAGCGATTGAATTTACATCACTTAGAGTCTTAATATTTGTTACAACTGGTAAAGTTTTATCAATTTTAGGTTTTAGCTTTGAAGTGCTACAACCGCTAAAAATTATTAAAAGTGTGAATAATATGACTTGGCTCAATACTCTCATTTACAATCTCCATATCAAAATTAAATTTTAAAAATTCTCTCATATCCTCTGAAATTGGTGCGATAAATTCCATTTTTTCTTTTGTTCTTGGGTGAAATAGATATAGAATATAAGAGTGTAAAAAAACTCTTTTTATTTTAACACTCTCGCTCTTAAATCCATATAAACTATCCCCTAAGATATGCCTTGAAATTGAAGAGAGATGCACTCTTATTTGGTGAGTTCTGCCTGTAAAAAGTTTAGCTGAAATTAATTCAAATTTACTATTTTTACTATTAGCTAATTTTATAAATTTACTCTTTGCCTCTTTACCTCCATTAACAATTCCCATTTTTAATCTATTTTTTGGATTTCTAGCAATTGGCTTATTAATTTCTATATTATCTTTTAAGGTTAAATCAGTAAGTGCTAAATAGTATCTTCCCATAGACTTATCTTGTAATTGCTCTGATAAAAATTGGTGTGCATCATTATTTTTAGCTATAACCATAGCACCTGTTGTATCTCTATCTAATCTATGTACAATTCCGTGTCTAATCTCTGCATTTATAGTTGAAAGTGAAAAACCATTTTGTTTTAACCAATCTACAAGTGTTGGTTCTTTGAGCGACGGAGCTGAATGTATTACTAAATTAAATGGTTTATTTATCACTAAAATATCATCATCTTCATAAATTATATCTACATCAAAATTAACTTTTTGAATAATGTCTATCTCTTTTGGTTTTGGAAGATTAACGATAACTTCATCATTTGGTTTTAATTTTAAGCCCTGCTTTGATATAATTTTATCATTAACTAAAACATTTTCACTTTTAATTAAATTTATAATTTGATTTCTTGAAACACTTAAGCAATCACTTAAAAATTTATCAAGTCTAATTGATTGATTAACACTGAATATTTTATTTGTTTCCATTTCTAATTATTACCTACTTTTTATGGAGTTATTTTTGTTTAAAATTGATAGAAGAATTTTAACACATTTTGATTATGTAACAGTATTTTTAATTATTCCAATAATTATAATATCTCTATTTTTAGTTTCAGAAATAAACCAAACATTAGCTACAAAACAGATTATTTATATATCGATTGGAATTATACTCTTTTTTATACTTTTTATGTTTCCCATTAGACGCTTATCTTGGCTAATTCCAGTTATGTATTGGTTAAATATAGGTCTTTTAATAATGGTTGAATTTTTTGGTATTTCAAAACTGGGAGCAAAAAGATGGCTTGAAATACCATTTGTAAATTTCACTTTGCAACCAAGTGAGCTTTTTAAACCTGCATTTATACTAATGTTAGCTTATTTGATACACTCAAACCCACCACCAAAAGGTGGATATAATTTAAAAGATTTTTTAAAATTAAGTTTTTATATAGTTTTACCATTTTTACTTATAGCAAAAGAGCCTGATTTAGGAACAGCTTTAATTTTACTATTAGTTGGAGCTGGTGTTTTATTTATAGTGGGAGTTAATTGGAAAATTTTTGCAACACTAGTAGTTCTCATTACTATCTCTGCTCCATTTTTATACTCAAATTTACACAACTATCAAAAAAAAAGAATTAAAGATTTTTTAAGTGAAAAATCAAATTATCACGTACAACAGTCAATTATTGCAATTGGAAGTGGTGGACTTTATGGTAAAGATAAAGAGAATGCTACTCAAGCACAATTAAAGTTTTTACCAATTTCTACAAGTGATTTTATATTTGCATATTTTGTTGAGAGATTTGGTTTTTGGGGTGCTTGTGTTTTAATTGGAATTTACGCAGGATTGATTTTACACTTAATGAGTATAAATTATTTAGTTAAAGATGACTATTTTATCAAAGTTTTCGCAACATCACTATCTATTATGATTTTTCTCTATATGAGTGTTAATATTGCTATGACCCTTGGGTTTGCCCCAGTTGTGGGCATTCCACTTCCAATATTTAGCTATGGAGGAAGTTCTTTTGTAAATTTTATGATTCTTTTTGGAATTTTAGAGAATTTACTTGCATTTCGTTTTATTTTTGAGTATAATTCCACTTGTAATTTTAAAGAACAGCTTTAAAGTCACTTACAACCTTGATGGGTTCTTAGCTCAGTTGGTTAGAGCACTCGGCTCATAACCGAGTGGTCCGGAGTTCGAGTCTCCGAGAACCCACCATTTCTCACTTAAAAAATCAGCTATTAAATATTATTTTGATATAAAGTTAGTCTCTTAAAAATTAAGTTTTTTACTTGTAGAACTTAATGACTTAAAAACCTTAAGCCATTAAATTTTTTATAAATTTTCCGTATTCAGCGTAGCTTCTGTTGTTGTTTTATCAAGTAATACAAATAATTTTGCACTAGCATCTTCCATTTTCATAAAATTTTCCAATATACCTTTTTTATATTTAAAACAATCTCCCTTCTCTAAACATTCAACATTTTTTAATACAGATTGATGAACTACTTCGTGAGGAGCGTCTAATGCTTTAAAACTTGGGGAATCTCCGAATCTCTCTTTACCTTTTGAAAAGTACCATTTACCTAATCTACAATTATGATGATTTCCAAATTTCTGTTTAAGTGAACCATTTAATATAGAAGCGTAAGCGTTTGATTTAAATATAATATGGTCAATTTTAGCTAAAGTTACAAATAGACGATTTTCCATTATATAAGATATTTCAGCTGTCTCATTTGATGCACTATTAAAATTCACTAAAGTAGCTTCAAAATCATCAACACTTGTACTTGAAGTTCTAGCAATTTCGCTCATTTTCCCAGAGTTACCTAAAATATCACTTGCATCTTGATTTAGTGTTTTAATTGTTATCTCAATTTCATTTGTAGCTTTTCCTGTTCTCTCAGCAAGTTGTCGTACCTCATCTGCAACTACTGCAAAACCTCGTCCTTGCTCACCTGCTCGTGCTGCTTCTATAGCGGCATTTAGAGCAAGTAAATTTGTTTGATCTGCTATATCTTTAATTAAACTTATAATTCCCGTAATCTCTACGGCTCTTTGACTTAAACCTTCAATTGAATTATGAGAATGCTCAATTAAAGCAATTAAATTATGTAAATTACCTGTAATATCTTGCACAACTTTAATATTTTCATTAGAACTTTTAGCGATATTAATAGCTTTTTCTGTGATTATCTCCATATTATTAGCACCTTCACTTAAATCGTGTTGAAGTATAGCTAAACCTGAAGCCATTCCACCACCTAAACCGTGAAAAGATTTTGCTAACTCTCCTCTCTCTTTAACTTTATAACTCTCTTGAATTGCTTCAACAGCCATTGAAATAAGTTTTCCTGATTGTGAAAACTTTCCTTTTAATCCACTGTCTAATATATTTCTATGCATTATTCCTTGACCTGCTGATTGAATAGATGTCTCAATTTCTCTCATAAAAGCTTCTAATTGATCAAGTGTATTATTGATTGTCCAAGCGATATTTTTAAAAGCAGAATCTTTATCAATACTTGTAATTCTATACCCTAATTTACCATCAGCAAGTTTAGAAGCAACATCATTAATTTTTTGAAACAACTCATCCTCTCTTATTACATCTACTCTACACTTAAATAAAGATACCACTATTATTAATGTAATAAAAGAGATTCCAGTAAAAATATAGTCTTGTTTAAAAAGTAAAAGATAAAAAATAGTTATAATAATAAAACTAAGTGATACAAATACTGATTTATTTCTGTAAAGACATAATAATTTCGTCATAAGTTCCTCCTAGTTCTTTTAAAATTTCACCTAAAAGTTTTTCAGATTCACTTACTCCTGACATTTTCTCTGCACTTAAAAGTTTTGTATATATATCACTTATAGCATCCAATCCTTTTTTAGTAGGTTTTCTTCTAACTGAATAAAAACCTCTAATTTCTCCTTTTAAATTAAAGTCAGGTGTAATATTTGCAAAGACCCAATAGAAACTTCCATCTTTTGCTAAATTTTTTACATAAGCAAATATCTCTTTTTTATTTTTCACTCTATCCCAAAGCAGTTTAAATACGGCCTTTGGCATATCAGGATGACGAATAATGCTATGTTGAGTTCCTAAAAGCTCATCCTCTTGATATCCACTTATCTCTATAAATATCTCGTTTCCATATGTTATAATACCTTTTGGATCAGTTTTTGAAACTAAAAAATCACCATCTTTCATCACTTTTTCTCTATTGGTTGGAGCAGGTCTTTTCATAAGTTATCCTTATTTTATTTGAAACTATATTATTAAATAAATCAATAATTTAAAAAATTTATAAATAATAAAATATTTAAGTTAAAAACCTTATTAAAACATTTATTTTATTTATAATAAATGTTTTATAATTAGAATATCTATAAATATCAACCCCAAAAATATCATAGATGTAATAAAAGTTAAACTTGTAACTTCAACTGTTTTACAATTATATAATGATGCTAAATTTACATTCATAACAGCTAATGGAACAGCTAACTCTAAAAATATAATAGATTTTGTCATAGTTGAAATATCAAAAAAACTTAAAACTATCATCCCAACTATTGGAAGAATTATAAATTTTATATTTACTATATGAAAAAGTAATTTATAGTTTATATATTTTATTTTAGTTGAATATAGATACATTCCAAATAACATAAGTTGAATAACCATAGTAGCATAAGCACCCATCTCCAAAATTTGATATATACTTCCACTAAAGATAACTCCATTTAAATTAAGTAATACTCCTAAAATTGCAAACCAAAATACAGGCAGTTTTAAAATATTTAAAATCGAATCTTTAATCGAAAAATTACTTCTTGAAAAAAAGTAGACTCCAAATGTATAGACAAAAAAAACATTTGCTAAATTTATCATTGTAGTATAAGCTATACTCTCTTGACCAAATAAAATAATACCTAAGGGTATTCCTAAATTACCTGTATTTCCTATTAGCGAAGTAACAGTAAAAATTGATTTATCTTTTCTATCGTTAAATATAAATTTAGATAAAAATATAATAAGTAATAAAACTATAAAAATAGCTATCATATATATAAATGGAGAATAAATTAAATCTGTATCAATTGGTTTTAAAGTTAAACCCCAAATTACCATAATAGGTTGAAGTGAATAAATTGAAATTAGTGTTAAAGTTCTCTCACTAATCTCTTCTTTAAATTTCATTTTTGTAAAATAACCAATTGCTACAAAGATATAAATAGAGAGAATAGCAATTATAGTTGAGAACATTAAAGAGAGCTATAAAATAGTTTTAAATCTTTTGAATCTGCTAATATTCTCATTCCTCTTACTCTATTTAATAGACTCTTTTTATTATCAACTCCTTTTAAGCCTTTACCAGGTTCTAGTGAAGTAATAGCAGTTTTACCAATAATATATCGTCCCTCTTTTCCATTTTCAATAGTTTTAATTCCCCAAGCATTATGTAAAACAGCAGGTTTTCCGTTATACTTACCAACATATAGCATAATATGTCCTTTTAAGTAAATAATAGTCAGGAATGGAACCGCTTTTGCTAAAATTATATCTTCTTTTGCTTTTGGAGTTAAATTTTTAAGAGATATAAAATTTCCTATGTTTGAATTAACTTGTGCTTTTGAATTTCTAGGAAGCCATATCCCAAATGGAGCAAAAAAATCTTTTGTAGTTGCTGAACAATCTCTATTTTCTAAAAGTCCTCCCCAACTATAAGGCTCATTTAAAAGTTCATTTGCAATTAAAGCTGTGTTTATTTGATTAAAATCAATCGGCTTTTTAGCTACTACATTTTTTGATATTTTTGTGTTAGAAATCAAAGCATTACCACTTAAATTTTTAAGTGCGATTATGACTTCATAACTATCTTTAAACTCTTTTAATAGAGGAAAAATAGCTCCAACTTTTGCATAAAATTTAAAATTATCAATTGAATCATAGACAGGAAATTTTTCCTTTATAGAAACCACATATTTATTATTTTGAAATTTTTGTTGAAATTTTTTATCTACAAAAGCTATATCTCTAATTTCAACCCAACCTAAGGCAAATGAACTTTGTACATAAGCCCAAGCTCTATCTTTTGAGTAGTGTGAAATCAATATGGGTGAATTTGCTTTAATAGCACTGTTTTGTCCATAATCAAATGGAAAACCCTCTCCAGCTTGTCTTACATCTTTAAATATAGGTTTATTAGTCGGAAAGTTCCTTAAATTTGAGTTTACTACTGTAATTGCTTTTTTATTAATTTTATTAAAATTATTAAAATTTGCATTCTCTTTTTGCTTTTTAAACCAATCTTTAGGCAAAAGTATATGATTTTCTCCATACATTTTTGCTTTAGAATAAGCATAAAATGCCCACATTGCACTTTTTTTACTCTCTCTTATTTTTTTCATATTCCAAGGTTTAAAGTAAGTTTTATTAAAACTCTTATCCATCTTTTTTTGAAAACTATTTGAGAAAAAACTATTTGATAAACTCTTTGAGTAAAGCATTGTATCTTGAGGTAAAAATTTTATTTGTTGAATTTCTTGTTTTTTTTCAATTACTTTTACATTTTTAATTGATATATTTTTTGTACTACATCCACTTATCATAAATATAGCAATAATTAGCCATATTAAATTTTTCAATTTTTTTAACTCCTTTAAATATTAAAGAGAGACTCTAAAAGAGATTCTCTTTTTAAATTTAAAAATTGTAATTTGCTCTTAATAGATACCCGTTATAACCCTCTTGGGCTTTATTGTCTTCTAAAAATATTGCTACTGCATCGATTGCTATATTATCTACTTCATAACTTAAAGCAATATCAATTTCGTCTTGGTCAAATCCATCAGCTTGAAATGTCCCAATATATGCACCAATCCATCCACCTTCAAATCCAAAATTTGCTAAATCTTGCTCAACTCCTCCAGCAACTGCCTCGGCATTAGTTCCATTTACTGGAGTTAAGTTATCAAAGTAAGATGTAAACATTGGAGCAGCTCCCCAAGCTTGAATTAACCCTTCTTCGTTACCGTCATTATACGCAATTGTAAAAGTAGTTCCACTCTCAAATCCTACTGAAGCATTTATTCCAAACATATTAGCATCTTTTTCTCCTGCTAATTTATCTCCAATATCACTTTGAGTTTGATATTGAACCCCTAAGCCTAAATCTATACCATTAACATTAAATTCATATCCACCCTCAAGATAGACTGCATTAATTACATTTGTTACATAATAATCCCAAAATTGTAATGTTAGTCCTTCAATCCCATCATAAATTCCTGCAACTACTGGAACTCCGTCATCATTAGCAACTCCTGCCGCTTCTTGAATATTTACAAATTTTTCAGCACTACCTTCACTCTCCCATCCACTCATTTTAGTGACATAAGCACCAATTAAAGTTAAGTTTTTAACAGAGTTATTAATTGCAACTAAACCTGTAAAAGTATTTGGAACCATTCTAATATCATCTGAATTTACAAGAGGAGTATCTAACTCTTGACGACCAATTTTAAGAGTAGTATCTCCAAGTTTTGCTCTTACATAAGCTTCACCTAAAATAGAATATCCTTTTTTAGTTGATGATAAAAGTTCCCCATTTATCTCATCAGCATTTGAAGGAGTTAATCCAAGAGTATTTGAAGTGTAAAATGTAGCCCCAGCCCCATAATTATTAGATTCATCAGTCTCATAATGTAATTTTCCACCTAGAGAAAAGGCACTATCGTCTAGTGTAGCTTTATCATCATAACTATTTGCTATAACAGCCGCCCTAACTTGCCCCTCTACTTTTCCATTTTCAAAAGAGTCTTTTAACCAATTTCCATCAGCCAATAAAAGACCAGAAGTTACCAATGATAACAATAATACTTTTTGCAATTTACATCCTTTTTATTAAAATTAAAAATAAAGAAAATTAAATTCATATTATACTATTTTTTAAGATATATTTTATTTAAATAAAATTTCCCCATTTAAGTTTTGCTCCTGCAATTAAGTGAAAATGCAAATGCTTAACCTCTTGACCACTATTCTCACCAATATTAGTGACTAATCTGTAACCATTTTCATTAACTTTAATCTCTTTTGCTACTGCTTTTATAAAATCACTCATTTTAGAGATAACTTCACTTGGACTTGTCTCAAAGCTCTCATAGTGTACTTTTGGAATTATTAATATATGAATTGGTGCTTGAGGATTTATATCTTCAAATGCTAAAAAATCACTGTTTTCTAAAACTTTTTTTGATGGAATCTCTGCTTTTATTATTTTACAAAAAATACACATTTATCTACACTCCCTTTTTTCTTTTACTTTTTTAGTATATTTTAATCTAATTATAATAATATTTCTCTTACTTAGCTTTTTATAATGATACTTATTATAAAATATCGAGATAATTTAAATTTATTCTAATTGAGGAAGAGCGTTTGAAAGAGTGGCTAAAAAGAGTAGAAAAAGCAGAAAATTTAGAAGAGTTAGAAACACTAAGAATACAAATCTTAGGTAAAAAAGGGATTGTTTCAGCCCAATTTATAAAAATGAAAACTCTCTCAAATGAAGAAAAAAAAAGTTTTGCTAAAGAGTTAAACGAATATAAAGATAGTTTTATAAAAGCAATTAATTTAAGAAAAGAGATTTTAGAGTTAGCACTCTCAAGTAAAATACTTAAAGCTGATAAAATAGACATTTCACTTTTTAATTCAAAGGGAAATAGGGGTGCACTTCATCCTGTAATGGATACAATGGATAGAATAGTTGATTACTTTGTAAGTATGAACTTTTCAATTAAAACAGGACCGATTATAGAAGATGATTTTCATAATTTTGAAGCTCTGAATTTACCAAAACATCATCCAGCAAGAGATATGCAAGATACATTCTATTTTAAAGATAATTTTTTGCTTAGAACCCACACATCTCCAGTCCAAATTAGAACTATGTTAAAACATAAACCACCAATTAGAATAATAAGTCCAGGACCTGTTTTTAGAAGAGATTTTGATTTAACTCATACACCTATGTTTAATCAAGTTGAGGGATTAGTTGTTGAAGATGAAGACAAAGTATCTTTTTCAAATTTAAAATATATGTTAGAAGATTTTTTAAAATATATGTTTGGAGATGTAAAAATTAGATTTAGACCAAGTTTTTTTCCTTTTACAGAACCATCTGCTGAAGCTGATATCTCTTGTATTTTTTGTGAAGGCAAAGGGTGTAGAGTATGTTCTCACACTGGTTGGCTTGAAGTACTAGGATGTGGACTAGTTGATAACAATGTGTTTAAAGCAGTAGGATATGAGGGCGTTAGTGGTTATGCTTTTGGACTTGGAGTTGAAAGATTTGCAATGCTTATTCACAAAATACCTGATTTAAGAAGTCTTTTTGAAGGTGACTTAAGATTATTGGAGCAATTTAAATGATAATTACTAGAAGTTGGTTAAATGAATTTATAGATATTTCTAAAATTTCAACAGAAGATATTTGTAAAAAATTAAATTCCATTGGGCTTGAAGTTGATTCACTAAAGAGTATAAATATTCCAAATGGCATTATAGTTGGTTTAGTCACAGAATGTGAAAAACATCCAAACGCAGATAAATTAAATATTTGTAAAGTAGAAATTGGCAATAGATTTTCACAAATTGTTTGTGGTGCAAGTAATGTGGCAAAGGGACAATTTGTAGCTGTTGCTACAATTGGAACTAAATTTGAAAATGGGCTTGAAATAAAACCTGTAAAACTCCGTGGAACTGAAAGTGATGGGATGATTTGTAGTTCAAGTGAAATTGGATTACCTAAAACAAATGATGGAATTTTAGTTCTTGATGATACAATTGGTAAAATTGAAATTGGAAAAAGTTTAAAAGAGTATCCTCTTTTAAATGATGAAATAATAGAGATTGAATTAACTGCAAATAGAGGAGATTGTTTAAGTATTTATGGAGTTGCTAGAGAACTTTCAACTGCTTTTAATTTACCACTAAAAGAGATTAATTTTTATGAATCAGAAGATTATGGATTAGGTGTTGGAAGAATTTTACATGTTCAACACGATGGCGATATTAATGCTAGTTTATTATATAAAGCTCTAAATTTAAAAAAACTTCAATCTTCTCTTAAAATTAATTTAAGACTTGCATTAGTTGATGAAGAAGAGAATAATATTTTAAATAGTATCTTAAAATATACAACTTACACAACAGGTGTAATTTTGAGAGCATATAAACACTCTCTATTTTTAGAAAAAGTGGGAAGTGAAAAAGCAGATTTTAAAGTTAAAAAAGATGAAAATGGATTTGATAATATATATTTTAAAGATAAAAGACTCTCAACCGTTGGTGTATCACAAGAGAAATTTTCAAAACCTACAACTTTTGAAGAAGAGAGAGTTATTATAGAAGCTAGTTATATTGATCCAGAAGTAATTTCAGAAAATATTTATAAACATAAGCTAGAGACAGATGCTTTTTATTATAGAACTTCAAGAGGGAGTGAGCCAAACCTCGAAAATGGAATAAATTATCTATGTTATATATTTAAAAAGTATTTTAATGTTGAAATTTTTTCTGGTGCAAATGAGTTAATAAAAGAGAAAAATGAAATAGTTTTAAGTATAAGTTCCTCTAAAATAGGAAATATTATAGGTCAAAAAATTGAAAATGCTCAAATAGTTGCTATTTTAAAAAGTTTAGGATTTAAAGTTAGTGTAGATTTAGAAGATGATAATTTAATTATAAGTGTACCAGAATTTAGACACGATATAAAAAGTGGTCAAGATATAGTTGAAGAAATTGTTAGAATTGTAGGAATTGATAATATACAATCTACTCCTTTAACTTTTAAAGAGACAAATAGATTTAATAATGAGTATTATGAATTTAAAAATAGAAGAGCTATTAGACTAAAAGCTATTGCTAATGGTTTTTTTGAAGTGGTAACATATATTTTCAGTAAAAGAGAAAATCTAATTAACTATGGCTTTAAAACTATAAGCGAAAATAGTGATTTATTAAATCCAATAGTTGATAATTTAAATACTTTAAGAAGTACACTTTTAGTAAACTTAGTTGAAGCTGTACAGAAAAATGTACATTTTGGTAAAAAAAGTATAAAGCTTTTTGAAATTGGTTCTGTATTTAATGAAAATAGAGAAGAGAGTCTTAAAATAGCTTTTATTTTTAGTGGAGCAGTTGAAAATGAACTTTTCGTAAATGGTGGTAAACCAAAAAATATAGATTTTTATACATTTGCAGATAAATTAAACTCTACTATTGGTGACTTTGAATTGAAAAAAATAGATAAAGATAATACAGAAAATGGATTTATTCATCCATATCAAAGTGCAGATATTTTTATAAATTCTAAAAAAGTAGGTTTTATTACAAAGTTACATTTAAATATAGCTAAAAATTTAGAGTTATCTGATACTTTTATGGCAGAAATTGATTTTGATAAAATTGATTTTAATTTAAAAGATGCTCATAAATTTTCAAAATTTCAATCAAGTACAAGAGATTTAAGTCTATTAATTCCTAAAAATTTAGAATTTTATAAAATAAGAGAAGAGATAAAAACTCAAGAGATTCCATATTTAAAAGAGTTATATCCACTTGATATCTATCGAAATGGAGAGTTAGGTGAAAATATGAGTCTAACTCTAAGATTAATTTTACAATCAAATGAGAAAACACTAGAAGAAGAAGATATTAATTCAGTAACAAAAAGTATATTAGAGCATTTACAAAATAGTTTAAATATAGGACTTAGATGAAAAGTGTAGTAGTAAAAAAAGCTAATAGCTTTGAGTTAGAAATAAATAGTATTGCACCAGATAAATCAATATCTCATAGATGTGCAATGTTTTCTATATATAGTAAAGAAGTTTCAACGATTAAAAATTATCTACAAGCAGAAGATACTTTAAATACTTTAAAAATTGTAAAAAAACTTGGAGCAGTTGTAGAACAAGATGGTTCAAATTTAAAAATAACTCCTCCTAAAAATTTAAATGAACCTGATGATATTTTAGATTGTGGAAACTCTGGGACTGCAATGAGACTTTTTTGTGGTTTTTTAAGTTCTCTTGATGGTTTTTTTGTATTAAGTGGTGATGAATATTTAAAAAGAAGACCAATGGCTAGAGTTGTAAATCCACTTAGAAGTATCGGAGCTAAAATTGATGGAAGAAAGAGTGGTGATTTAGCTCCACTTTCTATTAGAGGATGTAAATTAAAAGCTTTTGATTTTAAAAGTTCTATTGCTTCAGCACAAATTAAAAGTGCTATGATTTTAGCAGGCTTACGAAGTGACGGTGTTTGTAGTTACCTTGAGCCTGAATTAACAAGAGATCATACAGAGAGAATGTTAAATGGAATGGGAGCTAACATTAAAAAAGAGGGGCTAAAAACTTTTATCACTCCATTAAGCAAGACTTTAAAACCTTTAAATATAACTGTTCCAGCTGACCCCTCAAGTGCTTTTTTCTTTGCAGTTGCTACTGCCATTACTCCAAATTCAAAAATTTTACTAAAAAATTTAACATTAAACCCAACTAGAGTTGAAGCTTTTAAAATATTAAAGAAAATGGGTGTAAAAATTAAATTTATTGAAAAAGAGAATATTTATGAACCAATAGGTGATATTTTAGTTGAATATAATGAGTTAAATGCTGTTGAAGTTAGTAAAAATATATCTTGGTTGATTGACGAGTTACCAGCACTTTCAATTGCATTTGCTTTAGCCAATGGTAAAAGTGTTGTAAAAAATGCAAAAGAATTACGAGTAAAAGAGAGTGATAGAATCAGTAGTGTAGTAGAAAATTTAAAGTTATGCGGAGTTAAAGTAAAAGAGTTTGAAGATGGATACGAAGTAATTGGAGGCGACCTTAAAGAGGCGAATATTAATAGCTACGGTGATCATAGAATAGCTATGAGTTTTGCTATTGCAGGGTTAAATTCTAATATGATAATTGAAAATATAGAGTGTATAGATACTTCATTTCCAAACTTTTTTGATATTTTAAGTAAAATAACTAAGGTAAATCTTGAAAGTTAAATTTGCTAAAAATTATGGTTTCTGTTTTGGAGTAAAAAGGGCAATTAAAATTGCAGAAGAGAATCAAAACTCTTCAACTCTAGGTCCACTCATTCACAATCCAAAAGAGATAGAAAGATTAAATAAAAATTATAATGTTTTAATTACAAATACTTTAAATGATGTTAATAAAGATAATTCTGTGATTATTAGAACCCACGGTATACCAAAAGATGATCTTAAAATCTTAAAATCTAAAACTACTCAAATAATTGATGCAACTTGTCCATTTGTTAAAAAGCTTCAACAAATCTCCGAAGAGATGAGTAAAGATGGTTATGATATAGTAATTTTTGGAGATGAAAATCATCCAGAAGTCAAAGGTGTAGAGAGTTATGCTGAAAATTCAATAGTAATTTTAAGTGTTAATGAGTTAAAAACACATAAGTTTAGAGATAAAGTAGCTGTTGTATCACAAACTACAAGAAAAATAGAAGAATTTTTAAAAATAGTTAATTATTTAATAGAGAACTATAAAGAGGTTAGAGTTTTTAATACTATTTGTAATGCTACTTTGGAGAATCAAGAAGCTGCAAGAGTGCTTTCAAGTGAAGTTGATATTATGTTAGTTATTGGAGGAAAAAATTCATCAAATACAAAACAGCTTTTAGATATTTGCAAAAAAAATTCTGAAAGTTACTTAGTGGAAGGAAGTGAAGATTTAAATCAAGAGTGGTTTAAGTCAAAAGAGGTGTGTGGAGTAACTGCTGGTGCATCCACTCCAAATTGGATAATAGAAAATATTGTTGAAAAAATTAAGCAATATTGAGTATAATAGCATAAAAAATAGATAAAAGGATAGTTATGGAAAAAGAGGTCTTAGACGGAACAAGCGAAGATTTTGCTTCAATGCTTGAAGAGTCTTTAAAAGATAAAGATAGAAGTCATGTAATAGAGGGGATTATTGTTGAAATAAAAGATAATTTAGCTTTTGTCGATGTTGGTCAAAAAAATGAGGGTCATTTAAATATAGCTGAAATTAGCGATGAAAGTGGAAATTTTTCATATAAAACAGGTGATAAGATACCAGTTTTAATTGTAGGTTTTAGAAATGAAAAACCTATTGTTTCATACAGAAAAGCACTATCTAAACAGAAAGTTAAAGAGTTCATTAAAACACATAGCGAAGATGAAGAATTTTTAGTAGAGGGTAAAATTACTAAAAAAAATAGAGGTGGTTATGTTGTTGTTAACTCTGATGGAGTAGAATTTTTCTTACCAAGATCACTCTCTTTATTTAAAGATGGAGATGATAAGAGTTTAATTGGAAAAAATATAAAAGCAAAACTTGTAAAAATAAATCAAGATAGTGATTCAATTGTAATTTCAAGAAAAAGATTTCTTGAAGATGATAGAAAAAAGAAGAGAAAAGTATTAAAAGATATTTTAAATTCAGAAGAACCACTAGAGGGTATAATTAAAAAGATTGCAAGTTATGGAATGTTTGTTGAAGTTAATGGAGTTGAAGGGTTAGTTCACTACAATGAAATTAGTTATAAAGGTCCTGTTAATCCTGCAAAATTATACAAAGAGGGTGAGAGCGTTTTAGTTAAAGCAATTGAGTATGACAAAGTAAAAAAACATCTATTTTTATCAATTAAAGGTGCTATGTCTGATCCTTGGGATGAAATTAAAGAAGAACTTGATAAGGGTGATGTAATTGAAGTTGTAGTATCAAATATTGAACCTTATGGAGTATTTGTAGATTTAGGAAATGATACAGAGGGATTTTTACATATATCTGAAATTACTTGGGATAAAAATATAAAACATCCAAAAGATTATTTAAATGTTGGTGAAAATATTAATGTAGAAGTTATTGAAATTGATCCAAAAGATAGAAAACTTAGAGTTTCACTTAAAAATCTTCAAGCAAAACCATTTGAGGACTTTATAAATAACTATAAAGAGAATGATATAATCAAAGGTAATGTTACAACTCTTACTGATTTTGGTGCATTTATTCAAATAGACAAAATAGAGGGTCTTTTGCATAATGAAGATGCTACTTGGGAAAAATCTAAAAAATGTAAAGATATTTTTAAAATTGGCGATGAAGTTGAAGTTAAAATTGCTAAAATAGATAGAGATAAAGAGAGAGTTTCTCTAAATAGAAAAGATTTGATTGATTCTCCTAGTAAAGTATTTTCACAAAAATATAATATCGGAGATATTATAAGTGGTGATATTAAAGACATTAAAGATTTTGGTGTATTTGTAGATGTTGAAGGTAGTGATGTAGATGCTTTAATTAGAACAGAAGAGTTATATCCTACGAAAATTGAAGAGTTAAAAATTGGAGATGCTATTGAAGGTGTTATAACACTTATTGATACTAAAGCTAATAGAGTTAGAATGAGTGTAAAAAAATTAGCTAAAAAAAGAGAGAGAGATACTCTAAAAGAGATAAATAATAGTGATGATGACAAGATGACTTTAGGTGATGTGTTAAGAGATAAACTGTAAAAAAGATAAATTGGAATGAATAAAAAACTTGCTACTATAATATTTACTATATTAACTTTAGGATTAATAGTTATATTAATAGTTATTTATAATGTAGTAGGTGATGTTTCAATTAATAAAGAAGAGTTATTAAAACAAAATTACTCTATTGATGATACAGATATAAAAAAATTAGAAAATAGTGGTAGTTGGATTGGTAAGTTTGCTAAGAAAGAGGAGTTAACATATCATTTTCCTGCTACTGAAATTTTTATAAAGTTAGATTTAACAGAAGATGTAAAGAATGAGCCTCTCTACCGAATTTTAGTTGATAAGTTAGATAATTATCAATTTTTTCTATTAAGTAAAATATTAAAAACTCTATCTAAAGATATAGAATACTCTTACTTTAAACGCAATAATAGCATAAAACTTATTATTATGACTAGTATTGAAAAAACTTATAAAACTCTGTTAAATGAACTTGATAATTACTCAATTGAATATAATTTAGAAAAATAAGAGGATGTTAAGATGGGAAAACTTAAAGTTGTAGTGTGCGACCATATTCACCAAAAAGGGCTTGATTTACTACAAAAAGATAGTGAAATAGATTATGTTTATGCTGCTAATGAAGATAAAATAAAACTACTTGATATTGTAAGTGATGCTGATTTAGTAATTACTAGAAGCTCGACTGATGTAGATAATAAATTTTTGAATGCCATTAAAAATTTAAAAGGGATAATCAGAGCTGGTGTTGGGGTTGATAATGTAGATATTGAGGGTTGTAGTAAAAAGGGAATTGTAGTTATGAATGTTCCAACTGCTAACACTTTAGCTGCAGTTGAACTTACTATGGCACATTTACTTAGTTGTGCTAGGAGTTTTCCTTATGCACACTCTGAACTTAAAGATAAAAGAGTTTGGAAGCGAGAAAATTGGTATGGAACTGAACTTGCAGGTAAAACTTTAGGAATTATTGGTTTTGGAAATATTGGAAGCAGAGTTGGAATTAGAGCAAAAGCACTTGAAATGGAAATTTTGGCTTATGATCCATATATTCCAAGTTCTAAAGCGACTGATTTAGGTGTTGAATATATCAAAAAAGAGGATTTTGATAAAATTTTAAACTGTGATTTTATTACTATTCATACTCCAAAAAATAGAGAAACAATAGGAATGGTTGGTGAAAATGAAATTTCTAAAATGAAAGATGGAGTAGTTTTAATCAATTGTGCTAGAGGTGGACTTTATAATGAAGATGCACTATATAATGGATTAAAGAGTGGCAAAATTAAATTTGCTGGAATTGATGTATTTTCAAAAGAGCCAGCTACTGATCACAAACTACTTGATTTAAATAATATTGTAGTAACTCCTCATTTAGGTGCAAATACACTCGAATCTCAAGAGAGAATAGCAATTCAAGCAGCAGAGGGTGCAATTCAAGCAGTTAAAGGAATCTCTTATCCAAATGCTCTAAATCTTCCAATTAAAGAGAATGAACTTCCAAATTTTGTAAAACCATATTTAGAATTGGTACAAAAAATAGCATTTTTATCTGAACAAGCAATAAAAAATAAAGGTGCTATTAAATCTATTAAAGTTAGTGCTGAAGGTGAAATTAATGGGTTTTTAGAGTCCTTATCAACCTTTGCATTAGTAGGTGCTTTAAGTGAAGCATTAGGCGATAATATAAATTATGTAAATGCAATGCATGTTGCCCAAGAGAGAGAAGTTAAAATAAAAACTGAAAAGCTTTCAACTCATAGTGGATATGAAAACAAAATTATAGTAAAACTCACAACTGAAAATGATGTAATTACAATTTCTGGAACTGTATTTGAAGATAATAAACAACGAATTGTTGAAATTAATGGCTTTGGTTTAGATATTACACCAAAAGGCAAAATGATTTTCTTTAATAATTCTGATGTCCCTGGTGTTATTGGAGATGTAGGTACAATTTTAGCAAAACATAATATTAACATATCTGATTTTAGATTAGGAAGAGATAACCATAATCAAGCATTAGCTATAATTATGGTAGATGATGATGTTAATAAAGAAATTTTAGATGAGTTAAATAAACTTAAAACCTGTTTAGGGATAGCTTTTGTAGAGATTTAATCTCTACTTGCTATATTAGTAATAAAAATTAAGTTTTAAATATATTTAATTTAGAACTTAACTCTTCTGTCATATTGTGTAAATGCTCAATAGCCGTTCCCATCTCTTCTACACTTCTAGCATTTGAACCTGCTAAATCATTCATATGAGCTGTATTTTTCATTCTCTCATTAAGTTTTGTTGCTATCTTAACACTATCACTTAATGCTTCATTAGCAATACTAACACTCTCATCCATAATTTCATTAGTTTTATTAATTTTATTTTCAACATTACTAGATACATTTGATAGTTCTTGAATAGTTTTTGCATTTTTATTCATATTATCACTTGCGTCCATTATAGATTGAACAATTACAGAAATTGTTGTGTTTATCTCATTCAAACTTTTTTGAGTTCTCTCTGCTAATTGTCGTACCTCATCTGCTACAACAGCAAAACCTCTACCATGTTCTCCTGCCCTAGCGGCTTCTATAGCTGCATTTAATGCAAGTAAATTAGTTTGGTCTGCAATGTCACTAATTACAGTTAAAACTGATTTTACTTGCTCTGCGTCAGAGCTTAATTGATTTAATTTGCTTGAGAGTTCTACCTCAACTTCTGATGTATATTGAATTTTCGAAACCATATTTAAAACTTCTTCTCTCACACTTTTTAAATTATCACTTGCAGATATAATATCATCTTTTGTTCTTGTCGCTTTCTCTACAGAAGAGTTAATTAATACTTTTACTTGTTCACCTGATTTAACATTACCCTCAATTATATGAGATTCTTCTTCAACTCTTTTTCCAACTTGTAAAGCTGTAGTTGAAAGCTCATTTGCAACTGAAGCAGTTTCTGAAGAAGATGTCTTAATACTCTCTAGTGTATTCTGTATTCTCTCAATAAATTTATTAATTTTAAAGTTAGCTTGTGTTATCTCATTATCACCATTAATTAAAAGTCTTTGAGTTAAATCAGCCTCTCTACTATCAGCTAACTCTGTTGCAGTCTCTTTAAGAGTTAAAATTTCACTATAAATTCTTCTTAAAATAATAAATAACAATATCAGAACAATCAATATATTAATTCCAACTATTAGTAAGTTAAATTTTCTTAATTCATAAATTTCACTATTTGTCATATCTAAAATATGAGCTGTAACCTCTTTTACAATTAAACTTGTTTCATCAACTATATCCTTAAGTTCACCTAATTTTCCATCTTTATGAGTTAATCCCTTCTCTTTTACACCATCTGTAAAATTAAAAAATCTTTCTTTATATATTTTTAAAAACTCTAGACTCTTATCTTTTGCATCATCACTTAATTTAGCACTACTAATAACATTATTTTTCATCTTTTCATAATTTTTATTAAATTTAGCTATATACTTATCTAAATATCTAAGCATAAAATCTTTCTCATTTCTTCTAAGAGTTAGCATATTCTTTAAGAGTGTATCATCTTTAAACTCTTTAAATTTAGTCTCTGCTTGATGAACAGCTTTTCTAAGCCCACCGTATAAACCATCTTTATGATGAAGTCCTATCTTTTGCTGAAGTTTTACTAACTCTTCAAATCCCTGTTTATATTTTTTTGAAGTTTTTTGAACTCTATTTATCTCATTTAAAGCTATTGCATTATTGCCATTTATACTTATTTTAAAATATTCAATATTTTTCAATAAAATTTCAAAATTTTTACTGAATTTATCAAGATATTTCATATCTTTTCTAGCTAAAAAATCTTTTTCATTTTTCCTTAAAGTTAAAATATCTTTATTTATTTTAGCAATATAAAATTTACTTTTCCCTAAATCCTCCATCGTTGAAGCTGAATATTGAAAAAACATTACTCCAATTATAGAAGATATTATAAAAACAGCAACAATCATTATAAGTTGAAACTTAATTGATAAGTTTTTCATCATTTTTTCCCTTTACTTTTTCAAAAATTACTTTTTTGTTATATAAAGTTGGATTCTACAATTTAAATATAATTATCTGATAAAAATTACGAATTAATTACAAACAGATATAATTAAATTCTAGCTAGTCTAAAGTATAAATTAAATAAAATTCATTTAATAAATTTTTAATTGGATAATATATGAATACTATTATTTTTGATATGGATGGAACTCTTATAAATAGTGGAAAAGTTATAACAAACTCTATTAATTTTGTGAGAAATAATATTGGATTAAAAAAGATGGCTGAAAAAGAGATTTTAGAGTATATTAATACTCCTCATATAAATACAGCTAAAATTTTATATGGAACAGAAAAATTTACTCAAAAACAAAGCAAACTTTTTGAAGATTACTATACGGAAAACTGTACAAAAGATGTTGAACTTTATGATGGTATAGAAAATATTTTGAAAATACTTCATAGAGAGAATAAAAAGTTAGCAATTGCTACAAATGCTTTTAGTAGTTTTGCAAAAGAGATGTTAGAGTATTTAAATATTTATAAATATTTCGATGTTATAGTTGGTGCAGATATGGTTGAAAAACCAAAACCAAATCCAGAGATGATTTTAAAAGTGATACAAAATTTAAATGCCCATAAATCTAGCACTATTTTAATTGGAGATAGTCATAAAGATAGATTATCAGCCCAGAGTGCAGAGATAAAATTTTTACTTGTAAATTGGGGATTTAGTGAACATAGTGAAAATGTTATAAATAGTGCCGAAGAGATATTAGAACACTTATAATATCTTTTAACTTTTAAATTTTCTAAGCCTATCACAAAGCACATGAAAAATTCCCTTTGAAATATCATTATGTTCACTCATTAAATCATAGAGTGCATCTTGTTCAAGTTTAAATAAATGAGTATCCTCTATCGTTGTAATTGATGCCATTCTAGGCTCAGGATCAAGAGTAGCTAATTCACCAAAAATATTCCTCTCTCCTAGAGTTGCAAGTTCAATATCCCCATTATGAACTTTTACTTTACCATCTACTATTATATACATAGAAGTTCCTAAATCTCCCTTTTTAAATACTATTTCATTACTTTTTAAAAAAACATTTTCAAGTGAAAGAGCAATTTGTGCTAATAACTCTTCTGGAGTTGTAGCAAAGATAGATACACTTTTTAAAATCATAACTTTTTCTATTGTCAATAACATTTATTTACCTTTTAAAAAATAATTTAATATATCTGTAACATTAATATTTTTTGTTTTAAATTTTAAATTTTCAAGATCTTTTTTATAATTTGAATTTATTTGAGTTATTCCCCAAATAGCACACTCTTTTATAAGAGAATTATTTGAATTTAAAGAAACTTTAATATAAGAGTGAAATATTTTATTCTTACTTTGACCCATTGTATAAATAAGAGTTGTTTTAACCCAATTGCTAATAAATATATCATGTTTTGACATATCTAAAAGCCTCTCATTAACACTTAAGCTTTCTTGAGGAAATTTAGATTTAAGAAAATTTAATTTTTTATTTAAATCTAAATCCTCTAATAATATAAAAATACTGTTTTTTATCTCTTTTTCCACAATATTATCTAAAAGCTCAAATGCATAAGCTTGTTTCTTTTTATCTTTTTGTTCCAAATTTAATTTTACTTTTGTAATAGCATCTTTATCATAAAGTAGGGATAGTAGATTAAAAAGTCTATTTTTATTTTTGATTAATTGATAGTTTAAAGCACTAATTAAATTATCATTACCTTTTAAATCAATTATAGATTGCATTAAATATGTAGTATTTGCAATTTCATCTTTTATTTTATTTTTAATTAAAATTTTTTTATCTTCATTTAGTGAAATATTAGCTAAAACTAAAGAGTTTACCACTTCAAAGTAGATATTTTCATTTTGATAATTAATGTTTTTTATAAGTAAATTTAAAGAGTTATTACTTTTTAGTTTTCCAAAAATTTTAATAATTTTAATTAAAACATCTTCTGATGTACTTTTTTTATAAAATTTATTTTCAAGCTCATTAACTACTTCATCTCCTCCACTTAAAAGTGCTAAAGAGGAGACTTGTGATAACTCTCTGTAATTTAAATTTTTGATAACATATTTCCAAAGTTTTGGATTTTTTAGTTTAGATGATGCAATAGTTGCACTTTTTCTTACATTTAAATTTTTATCTTTTAATAGATTTATTAAAGGTTGATAAAAATTTGAAATTTTAATTTCTCCTAAAATTTCACAAGCAATAATTCTATCTTTTACATCACTTGAGTTTTCTAAATTATTAAATTTTTTACCTGCAATTAAAATTCCACTAATTCCTCCAGCTTGTATTAAACCAATAATTGCATATTTTTGAAGTATCAACTCATCTGAATTTAAAAATTTAGTTAATTTTTTAATCGCTTCATCCTCTGCAATAATTGCAAAAGTTTTAATAAGTTTTGCTTTCTTTTCTAAATTTTGTTCTAAGTTTATTAATTTTTCAATATCTTTTTTAAAATTTAATTTATACTCCTCTATCTTTTGGAGTATAAACTCTTGAATATCTCTATTTTGCTTAGTAAAATTTTTAATTAACTCCTCTAATGAATTTAAAAATATAAATTTATCAAATCTCTCTAAAATTTCTAAAGAGTATAAAATCTCTGCTGGAAATTTACTTTTTAATCCCTTTTTAACTATCTCTAAACTTTGAGAATCTATCTCTAAATTTACATCAAGTTTCTTTTTAGATAAAGCTTTTAAAAGATATTGTGTATACTCTTTTTTGAGAATAGTAGCTAAAAATATCCATATAATAGTCATTCCTATTAAAATAATACTAAGCCCTACTATACCAATTTCAAGTGTAGAAGTTAAAAAAATCAAAAGTATCCCCATAATTCCACCTGCAATAGGGTCAATAAAACTCTCAACTTTTGCTTGAATTTCAACTTTCTTTTTACTAGAAAAAACTTGATATAGTAATTTAAAGGATGGTTTATCGATTGAAGTATCAGCACTCACATAAAATATTTTAGTCATAATAGCTATTGGAATTAAAATTATCAAACTTCCAGCTATAATTGGTGCAATAACCATTGAAGAAGCACCAATGGTTATTAAAATAGGTAGTGCTAAAAGTCCTACTAGTAAACCAAGTTTATTTAGAAACCAACCTGAAAGCATACTTGTAAAGAAAAAGTTTATAATTCCTGCTACCGCAAAAAACATACCAATAAAACCTGCTAATTCATCTTCATTTGGATATTTAATAGTAATCTCTTCATAAAATATATAATCTACGAAATAATAGACAAAACTAGCAAGTATTGTAACTACAAAAATTAAACTAATATATCTATCTTTAAAATCACTTATAAAAGAATCTACTTCTATCTCTTCTTCCTCTATCTTTGAAAACTTATCTGAATATTTTTTTAATATTACAGATAATATAATTAATGTAAGTAAAATAGATATCTCTACGATAAATAATAAGTTTTTTGTTCCAATAACACTTACTATAAATGGAACTGAAAAACCTCCAATTACAATAGCCAACTCTTGTCCTGAAGCAACTATTCCTAAGAGTCTTTTTGATTGTCTAATATCAAATACTACGCCAACAACTCCCCAAAATTCTAATTCAAAATAAACTAAGGCAATTTCAAGTACTATCATTAAAGTAAAATATACCCAATTTACTTCATAAAACATAATCAGAAAGTGTAAAAATGCTATTAAAATAAATAAAAAAACTATTATATACATAAATAATTTTGAAAGATTTATCATACTTTGTATTTTATTATAGGCTATTCCTATTATAGGTAATGTTATAGCAACTACTGTATATACATATGGTAAAGAAGAAGCAGAATATGTAGATAGAAAAAGTGAATTTGTACTACTTATTAAAAAAGCTATGGAAAGACCTATTAAAAATGAGTGTAGTATTAAGAGTAAAACAACACCTCTTTCATTTTTTTTTATATTTAACATAACTCGTATTATTTCCTTTTTTTAGATTCATAAATTAAATTTAATTCTACAATAGAAGTTATGAAAATAGAACAAATCTTAGGCTAATAATATATTAATATTATTAATTTAAGATTAATTATAAATATTTTATTTAAGAACTCATAAGCTTGAACATAACTCTCTATTTACATTATGTTAGCTTTTTTATAGTGTTTTGATTAATTTTTATATAAAATTATAGCATACTCGTTACTAAATTACTCACTTTTTTTGCTTTAAAATAAAACTCTTTTACACAATAATCTAAATTAACTTATTTATGTTACAATTTTGCTAAATTAAATTAGGAGATTTTAAATGAGTTTTATGGAAAACTATAATAATCACATAAAAGAGAGAGAAGTTTTAGGCGTTCCTCCACTTCCACTTAATGCAAAACAGACAGCAGAAGTTATAGAACTAATAAAAGCAAATAATAGCGATATAGATACTTTATTAAATTTACTAGAGAATAGAGTAAGCCCAGGGGTTGATGATAGTGCTTATGTTAAGGCTGCGTTTTTAAATGATATAGTTTCAGCTAAAGTGAGTGTTAATGCAATTACTCCATTAAAAGCAGTAGAGATGTTATCAACTATGCTAGGTGGTTATAATGTAAAACCATTAATTGACGCATTGAGTAATACAGATAGTGAAGTAGCACAAAGTTCGGCAAATGCACTTAAAAATACTCTTTTAGTTTATGATGCATTTAATGATGTAGCAGAGCTTAGTAAATCAAACTCTTATGCAAAAGAAGTTGTAGAATCTTGGGCAAATGCAGAGTGGTTTACAAATAGAGAAGAGTTACCAAAAAGTATTACTATGACTGTATTTAAAATTTCAGGAGAGACTAATACAGATGATTTAAGTCCAGCTAGTGAAGCATTTACTAGAAGTGATATTCCTCTACACGCTAATTCTATGTTAGTTGCAAAAATGGATAATCCACTTCAAGCTATGAAAGATTTAAAAGCAAAAGGTTATCCAGTTGCTTATGTTGGTGATGTTGTTGGAACTGGAAGTAGTAGAAAATCAGGGATTAACTCTGTTCAATGGCATTTAGGAGAAGATATTAAGGGAGTTCCAAATAAGAGAACTAAAGGTTTTGTAATTGGTAAGATTATTGCTCCTATTTTCTTTAATACTGCCGAAGATAGCGGAGCTTTACCAATTGAAGCTGATGTAGATAAGATGGAAACAGGCGATATAATCGTTGTTGATACTGTAAAATGTGAAATTACAAAAAATGGTGAATGTATTTCAACTTTTACATTAAATCCAAATACAATAGCAGATGAGTATAGAGCTGGTGGAAGAATTCCATTAATTATTGGTAGAGGATTAACTACAAAAGCTAGAGAATTTTTAGGAATGGATAGTGAAAATATCTTCACAAAACCAGCACAACCAGCAGATAACGGAAAAGGTTATACACTAGCTCAAAAAATGGTCGGTAAAGCCTGTGGAATGGATGGTGTAAGAGCTGGTATGTATGTTGAGCCTATGACTGCAACAGTTGGAAGTCAAGATACAACAGGGCCAATGACTAGAGATGAAATTAAAGAACTTGCAGCATTAAGCTTTGGGGCTGATATGGTTATGCAATCATTTTGCCATACAGCAGCTTATCCAAAACCAGCAGATATTAATCTTCAACACACTCTACCTAAATTTATCACTTCAAGAAGTGGAGTTATTTTAAAACCAGGCGATGGTGTAATTCACTCTTGGTTAAATAGATTATGTCTTCCTGATACTGTGGGAACTGGAGCAGATTCACACACAAGATTCCCAATTGGTATTAGTTTTCCTGCCGGTAGTGGACTTGTAGCATTTGCTGGAGTTACTGGTGCTATGCCACTTAATATGCCCCAATCAGTTTTAGTTAGATTTAAAGGTGAAATGCAAGAGGGTATAACTCTTAGAGATTTAGTAAATGCTATTCCATATTATGCAATTAAACAAGGTCTTTTAACTGTTGAGAAAAAAGGTAAAAAAAATATTTTTGCTGGAAGAATTTTAGAGATTGAAGGACTCGAGGATTTAAGATGTGAACAAGCATTTGAATTAAGTGATGCTAGTGCAGAGAGAAGTGCGGCAGCTTGTACAGTTAAATTAAATAAAGAGCCAATTAGTGAATATTTAAATTCTAATATTAAATTAATCGAAGAGATGATTGAATCAGATTATGAAGATAAAAGAACACTTCAAAGAAGAGCTGATAAGATGAAAGAGTGGTTAAATAATCCTGAACTTCTTGAAGCTGATGCAGATGCAGAGTATGCAGCAGTAATTGAAATTAATTTAAATGAAGTTACAGAACCTATTTTAGCTTGTCCAAATGATCCAGATGATGTAGCTACTATTACTGAAGTTTTAGCAAGTGATAGAGAGACACATATTGACGAGGTATTTGTTGGAAGCTGTATGACTAATATCGGTCTATTTAGAGCATTAGGAGAAGTATTAAAAGGTGAGGGGCAAGTTCCTACAAAACTATGGATTGCACCACCAACTAAAATGGACGAGAAACAATTGACTGAAGAGGGATACTACTCAATCTTTGGATTAGCTGGGGCTAGAACTGAAATACCGGGCTGTAGTTTATGTATGGGTAATCAAGCAAGAGTTGCAAATGATGCAATAGTATTTTCAACCTCAACAAGAAACTTTGATAATAGATTAGGAACTGGTGCGAAAGTTTATTTAGGAAGTGCAGAACTAGCAGCTGTTTGTGCGATGCTTGGAAAAATTCCAACTAAAGAGGAGTATATGAATATTGTACCTAAAAAGATAGCAGGAAAAGAAGCTACTATTTATAAATATTTAAATTTTCATAAAATTACAGATGAAGAGTTAAAAGCTATGTTTATAAAATAGTCTTTTTCTTTTCATCTTTTTTGTTTTTTTATCCTAACTTCCATTAATTTTTACCAACAACAATATAATTTCCAATAGCTAAATAATCTAATGCACCAAGTTTAAATGCTCTAAGTGCATCATATGGCGAACAAACAATTGGTTCTTCGTGCATATTAAAACTTGTATTTACAAGAGTTGGAATTCCTGTTATTTTTCTAAATTCGTCTATTATCTTATAATAACTTGGATTTGCATCTTTTTTTACTAAATTTGGTCTAGCTGTTCCATCTACGTGTACACAAGCTGGAGCTTGTTCTTTCATAAGTTTAGTACAATCATAAGTTATGGTCATAAATTCTGCTGTATATTTTGATTTATCCATATTTTTATAATACTTATGGGCATAATCAAATAGAGTTGAAGGAGCAAATGGCATAAATTCTGTTCTATTTAATCTCTTATTTAACCAATCATTTACACTTTTATCTACTGGAGAATAAAGAACTGACCTATTCCCAAGAGACCTAGGTCCATACTCCATTCTACCATTAAATCTTGCTACTACTTTATTATCTGCTAAAAGTTTAGCTATCTCTACCTCTACATCATCAAAATATTTATATTCAAATTCAAAATTTTTAATCTCTTTCTCAATTTCACTACTACTGTATTCATTACCAAAATATATGTTTTTTAATTTTTTTGTTTTAAAATTTGAATCAATTTCACTCATACAAGCAAAGGCTGAACCCATTGCCACTCCATCGTCACCCATTGCGGAGTGAATATATATCTCTTTAACCTCTTTAAGTTCCATTATTTTTTGATTCATTTTTACATTAGCAACAACACCACCTGATAAAGCAATATTGTTTATACCAGTAGTAGTAATAGTATCTTTTACAATTTGAATAACTATCTCTTCTAATCTTCTTTGAAACCCTGCTGCTAAATCTTTTTTATCTGCATTTTTAAAATATTTAGGTAATTTTTTATTAGATAAATATTCAGCTTGAAGTGAATATACGAGTGGATTAACTTCAAGTTTAAAGTTTGAATAGGTAACTAAAGGCTCTATTAAATCATAGCATTTTTCACTATCTCCTAGTGCTGCTAATCCTGTTATTTTACCTGCGTGTCTACTAACATTAAAACCCAATATTCTGGTAACTAAATTATAAAATTGTCCAAGTGAATGAGGCCACTCTATATTAAACACTGACTCAAACTTGCCATTTTTTACTTTATAAGCAGAAGTTGTAAAATCTCCTCCTGTTCCCTCTATTACAAATATTAAAGCTTTTTTCATTCCTGATGTATAATATGCTGAATAAGCATGAGAGATATGATGATTATACTCTTTAACTTCTCCTTTAAAACCTTTTAGTAATTTATTAATTTGATATCTATGTTTTAAATGATATAGAGTATAGCGTGGAAGTCCTGTTGCATATAATAAAACAGAAAAAATTCGTTTTATATTTTTTGTTTTAAGTGGCCATTTCCAATTTGTTAATTTAATCTTTCTATAACCTTCTAATGCATAATATTTCAATTTTGGTTTTGGAAAAACAGGAAAGACAAGGTAATCAATATCACTAGGTTTTAAATTTGTAAATTCTAAAGCTTCAGATATAGCTTTTAGTGGAGCTCTATCATCATTTTTTTTTCTACTATATCGCTCTTGACTACTAGCAAAGATAATTTCATTATCCTTTAATAATGCAACACTATGGTCATGTGTATCATAATTACACGCTAAAACTATACTCATTTTATAAGCCTTTTTAATTTAAAAAAATATAAAGATAATATAAAATTATATAATTTTACTACAAATAAAAAACTTAATAAATGATATCTACTACTTGATTTTTAAATTTTAACTCTTGAAGTTTTTGCTTTAATGCGATATTCTCTTGATGAAGAGCACTGTATTGATACTTAAGTACCCTTAAATCTCTACTTTTATAATAGATATTATGTTTTAAATATATTTTAGGCATAAAAATAGTTAATATTAAAATTAATAGAGTAAATATTGCAATTAATATTCCAAATTCAAGATTATTATTCTCATCATCTATCTCATCAATAATACTTATAAGTTCATCTTTTATATCCCTATCCACTACTACCTCCAAATTCAAATACTCTAAGTTTTGAGCTTCTACTTCGAGGGTTATCTTTTATCTCTTTTGGTATTGGAATTATAGGTTTTTTAGTTAAAACTTTACCTTTATCATTATTATTTCCACACTCACACTTAAAAACATCACTTGAACAGATACATCTTTTTGCCCACTCTTTATAAACTTGTTTAACAATTCTATCTTCAAGTGAATGAAAAGATATTATTGCTATTTTTGTATTTTTAAATGGTAAATCTCCTAAAAATTCTAAAAGTCTACTTAACTCACCTAATTCATCATTAACTTCAATTCTAATTGCTTGAAAAGCTAATGTAGCAGGGTGTAGTTTAGATTTATATAAATGTCTCTCTATAAGAGTTGAAAGTTCAAGTGCAGATTCAATTTTAGACTCTTTTCTCTTATCTATTACCACTCTTGCTAGTTTTTTATACTCTCTTACCTCTCCATACTCTTTAAAAATTTTTTCTAACTCTTCAAGTGAGTAGTAATTTACTATATCATAAGCACAAAGCTTTGCATCTTGATTCATTCTCATATCAAGTTTTTCACTATTAAATTGAAATCCTCTATCGCTTTTATCTAATTGAAGTGAAGAGACTCCAATATCAGCTAAGACCCCTCGTACATCATAATCTATAAACTTCTTTATCTCTTGGGAATAACTTCCTTGAGTAAAAATTACTCTACTTTCAAACTCTTTTAAATTCTCTTTTGCTATATTAATAGCCTCTATATCTCTATCAATACAAATTAATTTTATATTTTTATTTTCTCTTAATATTGCACGAGAGTGTCCACCAAGTCCTGTGGTACAATCTATAATATATCCATCTTCAATATCCTTGAAAACTTCTATTACTTCATTTAATAAAACTGGAATATGTCTCAAAAATAACCTTTAACTTTAAATTAATTTTTTATTTTGGTAACTTTAATAGTGAAAATAGCTCCATTAATCCCATTTGATGCTTCGATTGAGCCATTATAGTATCTATCTATTATCTCTTTAACCATATATAGCCCTAAGCCTGTACCTTGATTCTGAAATTTAGTTGTAAAATATGGCTCAAATATTTTATAAATAATAGCTTCATTGATTCCACCTCCATTATCACTAATAGTGACTTTATATTCACTTTCACTATTAAAAAGCTCTATTGATATAATACCTATTAACTCTTTATTCTCTTTTTGTTGTGATAAAATTGCATCTTTTGAGTTATTTATTAAATTAAGCATTACTTGCCTAAATGTATTTGGATAACCAAAAGTAATAATATCATCGCCTTTAACTTCAATTTCAATATTATGTGTTTTAAACTCTGCTACCAATAGATATACATTTTTTTGAATATTTTTTAGAAGTGAAAAATTCTCTTTTTTATCGTTTGGTTTAAAGTAATCTCCAAAATTATCAATTGTTTCAGACATAAAATTTAACTGCTTCATACTATTTTCAACTGCTTCATCCATAAACTCTTTATCTAAATCACCATACTCAAAATTCTCTTGAATACTTTGAATATAAAGTGCTAATACATTTAAAGGTTGTCTCCATTGATGTGCAATTGCCCTCGCCATCTCACCCATTGCTGCTGTTTTTGATTGCTCTATTAACATCTTTTCTTGTTGTCTTTGTCTTTTAAGAGTCTCTTTTAATAATTTATTTTGCTTATTTGCATTTTTTTGTAGAAAAGTTATCTTTAAGTGAGTCTGAACTCTAGCCAAAACTTCTTCAGCTTCAAATGGTTTCGTTATATAATCAACTCCACCAACCTTAAAAGCTTTCACTTTATTTTTAATATCATCTAAAGCACTTATAAATATAATTGGAATATTTTTAGCCCTAGGATTCTCTTTTAATTTTTTGCAAACTTCAAATCCATTCATATCAGGCATTATAATATCTAGTAGAATTAAATCTGGTAGTTTAGATTCAATTGAGCGAAGAGCTAATTTACCATTTGAAGAGGGTCTAATATTATAACTATTAGCTGTAAGAATTGAAGTTAATAATTTTAAATTAGTTGGAGTATCATCTACAATCAAAATATCTCCATTTGAAATCTTTTCTACATTCATATTTATCTATGCCTCTTCAAGAATTTTTAAAAGTTTATCGTGTTCATAATTATTGATAAATTTTAACATAATCTCTGCTAATTTAGAGTTAATTTTTGCAATAATTTCTATTTTAAATACAATATTTTCAGTGTTTAAATCTATTAAATCTTTAATTAATCCCTCTTTTAAACTATTTGGAATACTATTTATATCTTTAATTTTTAACTTTTCACTATTTTTATTCTCTTTTATCTCTTTTGTTTCATATTCATATTCTATGTTTAAATATTTAGCCATTGTCGCAAATATCTCTGCTGGTCTATATGGTTTATGTATTAACTTATTACAACCAGCCTCTAACATTTTACTTTTTTGATCTTCAAAAGCACTTGCAGTTAGTGCAACTATTATAACTTTATCTCCATTTGGTAACTCTCTAATTTTTTTAGTAGCATCATAACCATCCATAATAGGCATTCTCATATCCATCCAAATAAAATCAGGTTTAATTTTAATAAACTTTTTTATTCCATCTATTCCATTTACAGCTTCATAAACTTTAAATCCAATTGGTATTAAGAGACTTTTTAAAAGAAGCATATTCTCTTTTTGGTCTTCAACTATTAAAATTTTATATTTTTTATCTCTATTTAATATTGATTTTACTCTTCTCTTATCATCTTTTTTAATTTTATTAGCAGTTGTTGATTTTACATTAATTGAAAATATAAATATACTCCCTTTACCAACTTTACTTTGAATATTAATTTTACCACCCATTAATTTAATAAAAGAGTGGGTAATTGCAAGTCCCAGTCCAGTCCCCTCTGTCACACCTATACTACTACTAACTTGAGTAAATGGATCAAAAATTCTTTTTAACTCTTCTGTACTCATTCCTTTTCCACTATCTTCAACCTCAAAAATTATATTATTTAAATTATCTATATTTTGACTTTTAACACGAAAGGAGATACCACCCTCATCTGTATATTTGATAGCATTTCCAATAATATTTATTAAAATTTGTTTGATTTTTGCTACATCAATAGTTATATATTGAATCAATTCACTATCTAGTTCTATATTAAATAGTAAATCTTTCTCCTCGGCTTTAATTTGCATCATTTGAGATATATCTTGAAGTAATTGATATAAGTCTATACTCTCCTCTTCTAATTTAACCTTTTTAGCTTCTATTTTTGACATATCTAAAACATCATTAATTAGTGAAAGTAGATGTTCTCCACTTTTTTCAATTATATTTAAGCTCTCTTTTTGTGTTTTTGTAATTTTTAAATCACTATTTAAAATATGAGAAAATCCTAAAATTGCATTCATTGGAGTTCTTAACTCGTGACTCATATTTGCTAAAAAAATACTCTTTGCTCTATTTGCATCTTCTGCTTTATCTTTTGCATCTAATAGTTTTATAGTTCTATCTTTTACTTTTAATTCTAGATTTTCATTTAACTCTTTTAACTCATTCTCATTTTTACTTAAAGATTTAACCATTTTATTAAATGCAAATGCTAACTCTCCAATCTCATCCACACCCAAGTTACTAATGTAAATATCCCTTTTACCCTCTCTAACTCGATGAGTAAAATTAATTAATTTATATAATTTTTTAGTTAAAGTATTTGCACTTAAATATGCAAATAAAACTCCTAAAATTAGAGTAATTATGGTGTAGATAACACCTTGATTTATAACTATGTCAATACTATCTCTTAATTTAGTTTGAGAAAACCTAGCCCTAGCCCAACCAATATGCTGATTTTCTCTCATAATCGGTAAAGCTACATCTATAAATTCACTATTATTAGCTAAAATCAACTCTTTTAAAGAATCAAATATAGTTAAACTTATTTTATCTGCTATATATTTTCCTATAATTGATTGATTAGTGTGAGCTATTATTTTTCCTTCCGTATTAATAATCATTGCAAATTCTAAATCTTTATAAACTTTTAGTGAATTTACAACTTCTTCAAGTCCTACAAAATCATTAGCTAAAACCCAACTAATACTATTACTTTCTAACATTTCTACTCTATTTAAAGTTTGTTCAATTGCTTGATTGTGCAAAAAATCACTTTGTCTCTTAACCAAATTTCCAATAAATAAAACCATTATGATTAAATATAAAAAGGAAATTCCTATTATCAATTGTCTTTTTAGCGAAGCACTCCAAAAATTAGTTATATAATTTTTCATTTTTTATCCTAATTTTTCTAACTTCCCTCTCAAATTTTTTGATAAATTTTCTAACTGGTTCATAAGTGCTAGAGTTTGCCTCTTCAAAATGGCTTAACTCCATAGCTTTTAATATAAGTCGTCCCTCTTTATGAGTATGTAAATTAAAAATTAATTTTCCAATTTTTTGAATTAACTTCTCTGGCACATCTTCTCTTACAACTAATCCATTATTAGGTAGTGGTGGAGTTTCCCATTTGACTTCAATCTCTTTTGCAACTTCAGGTCTCTTTTTTAAAAACGCTATCCAAGGTGGAGGCCAAGTGGAACTTGCTATACACTCTTTTAAATAGACATTCATAATAGATGACTCTTGCGAACCTACATAAATATTTTTAATATCTTTATTTATATTGATTCCATTTATATGTAAAAACCATTGAGGCATCATAGTAGCAGCTAATGCTGTTGGTGCTGGATAACTTACTGTTTTATCTTTTAAATCTAAAACACTATTTATATTGCTATCTTTTCTAACTAAAATAACTCCTCTAAAGTTATCATCATCTCCCATTTTTCCAAATATTTTATATCCTTTTGTATTTGAAATAACTGTTTGATATGGATTTGGAAGTGAAAAATGAAAGTAACCACTAAATAGTTTTTCATCATAGGTAGCGTAATTTCTTGATGCTTCAAGCTTTAAAGAGCTATCTTTAAGATGCCTATTTATATAATCAACTAATGGCTGATAGACTTCAAATAGTCTCTTAGGATTATGGAGTGGATGAATTCCAAATATATAAATTTTTTTTTTAATTATAGGAATATC
>JADGEE010000100.1 GCA_016744535.1 Campylobacteraceae bacterium | reverse complement strand
CTTTAATATTATTGATTGCAATATCTATAGTTTCATATATTGCAAATATAAATATGCACAATGCTCATCATAAATTAGTTTATGAATCATCTACTACAAGTAAATTTAGTGAATTAAAGTATGAGATAAAACATCTCCAAGAGATATCAACTGATATTTTAGCTATGGGAGAAAAGGAAGTTTTAAGAGATTTAGCACAAGAAAAAGTTGATTTTTTAAAAGATATAGATGGATTTCAAATATTAAAATTAGAAGAAATTGACAAAGTTTATTTAAGTGATTTAAAAGATGGTTTTGATGAATATTTTAATGTTATATATAAAATGGCTTCTGTTGGAATAGATAGAGAATCAGCTAGGGCTAAAAGTAAAAATTTAATGAATACTTTTGATATAATGAGTGAAGAGTTAGCAACTTCAATTGATAAACTTTCTCAAAGTTTAAATGGGACTATCTTTTTAAATATAAAATATAAAATCAAATCTACACAAGAGGCATTAACTGACGCATTAGCCGTTGGAGATGATAATGGAATTAAAGAATCTTATGAGTTAAAAAAAGAGGTCTTAAATTTAATTCAAAAAGCAAAAAATTCATTAGATAATGTCTCTCTTATTAAAATTTTAGATAAATTAAAAAATTCTTATTTAGATATGCATCGTGTTGGACTTGAGATGGCACAACAAGGAGTTATTATTACTAATAAAATTAATGAGGGCTTTGAAGTTATGAAAATTGTAGATATTAAAGCTGATAAGTATCAAACACAAATCGAGAAAATTAATAAATCAAAAAATGTTAAATTAAATAATACACTAGAGTATTCAAATGAGTTAAATAATGTAATGACAAAAGTTTTAATTTTTATTATTATTATGATTATTGTAATGGTTTTTTTATATAGTGGATTATTATTAACCATAGTAAAACAGATTACAACACTAAAAGAGATGGCAGAAAATTTATCAAGTGGAGAGGGTGACTTAACTTCAAGATTAGCTATTTTTGGAAAAAATGAAATTGCTGATGCAAAGGGTGAAATTAATAATTTTATAAAAAAAGTTCAAATTGTAGTAGCTGATATTAAAACCTCTTCTGATGAGACAGCTTCAGTAGCAAATGAACTATCAGCAACTTCATTACAAGTTGGTCAAAGAGTTGAAAATGGAGCTAGTATTATTATAGGAAATGTTAAAAGTGCAGGAGAGATGCAAACATTAGTTAAATCTTCAGTACAAAAAGCTAAAACTACAAAAGATGATATAGTCTTAGCAACTAATAACTTAAATAGCGTAAGAGATGAAGTTTTAAATATGGTTACAAAAATTCAAACTACTTCAGAAATTGAATCTGAACTTTCTAAAAAATTAAATCAATTAAGTAGCGATGCTGAACAAGTAAAAGGAGTTTTAACAGTAATTAGTGATATTGCAGACCAGACCAATTTACTTGCATTAAATGCAGCAATTGAAGCAGCAAGGGCAGGTGAACACGGTCGAGGATTTGCTGTTGTTGCTGATGAAGTTAGACAATTAGCAGAGAGAACTCAAAAAAGTTTAAATGAGATAAATACTACAATTTCTGTAATAGTTCAAGCGATAGTTGATGCAAGTGAAAATATGAATAAAAACTCTAAAACAATAAATGAACTTTCAAATGTATCAAGTAAAGTTGAAAATAAAATCAATGAAACTTCCTCAATTATGAATCAAAGTGTAAATATTGCTAATGAAGCACTAAATGAAAGTAATGAAATTGCTAAAAAATTAGAAAATAGAATAAAAAATACTAGCCAAATGAGTAAACTTTCAAATTCAAATGCGAGAAGTGTTGAAGAGATGGCAAGTGCTATCGAGCATTTACACGGAATGACAGAAAATTTAAGTGAAAAACTAAATCAATTTAAAACTTGATTTTTTTACACACCTTTTGTAATATATTGCTATAATTTCACTCTAAAACAATATTATAATTTTTAAAGGTAAGATATGAGATTAACAACAAAAATCATTAGTGGATTTGTAACAATTTTAATACTAGTGGTAATATTAACTTTTTATGTAATTAGTAGTATTAATACTTATGAAGAAATACACCAAGAACAAGAGGAGCGACACGCTCAAGTTGGATTGTCAAAAAATATAAATCAATTAAATACTGATATTGCATTAGTTGCTATGGATTCAATTATTGATAGAGACAATGGAGATATTTCAAGTGATAGATTAAGTGAGATTAACAAACTTTTTAAAGAGTTTCACTCAATGAAAGCTAATTTTATATCTGCTGCTGATACAAATATGGAGAGAAAAAAAATTACAAAAATTATAAATGCACTTGAAAAAATTGAGCCAATTATTAAAAATGATTTAAGAAAATTAATTAAATCAAATGCAAAAAAGAGTGAATTTAAAAAATTAGATGATAAAATTGATTTAATTGCTGGAGATATTGATAGTGATATTCATAAAGTAATAGATTCAATTAAAGAAGAACAACAAGAAGCAAATGAAAAAATGCAAAGTTACTCAAAATCAATTATTAGAAATATTATTATAGTTGCTTTGATTGTATTTATGATTGTTTTAATTATTTCATTTTTAACTTCAAAAAGTATGCTCTCTCGTGTAAAAGTTATGCAAAAAGGAATGAGAGAGATAATAACTTCCAAAGATTTAACAAAAAAAGTTCCAGATAGTGTAAGAGATGAAATTGGTGATATTATTAGAGATTTTAACTCTTTTATGAATACACTTAAAGATTTAATTTTAGATATGCAAAACACTTCAAATGAAACAGCTTCAGTTGCAAATGAACTTTCATCAACAGGAAATCAAGTGGGTGAAAGAGTTGAAAATGAAGCTAATATTATTGAGGGAAATGTTAAGAGTGCAGGAGAGATGCAGACTTTAATAGATTCTTCAGTCAATAAAGCTACATCTACAAAAAACAATATTCTTATGGCTACTGATAATTTAGATAGTGTAAGAAGTGAAATTTTAAGTATGGTTACAAAAATTCAACATACTTCTGAAATTGAAATTGAGCTTTCAGCTAAACTTAATCAATTAAGTAGTGATGCTGAACAAGTAAAAGGAGTTTTAACAGTAATTAGCGATATTGCAGACCAGACTAATTTACTTGCACTAAATGCAGCAATTGAAGCAGCAAGAGCAGGTGAACACGGTCGAGGGTTTGCAGTTGTTGCCGATGAAGTTAGACAATTAGCAGAGAGAACTCAAAAAAGTTTAAATGAGATAAACACTACAATTTCAGTAATAGTTCAAGCGATAGTTGATGCAAGTGAAAATATGAATAAAAACTCTAAAACAATAAATGAGCTTTCAAATGTATCAAATGAAGTTGAAAATAAAATTAATGAAACTTCCTCAATTATGAATCAAAGTGTAAATATTGCTAATGAAGCACTAAATGAGAGTACAGATATTGCAAATAAATTAACGCAAAGAATGAAAAATACTCATAAGATGAGTGAACTTTCAACTTCAAATGCTAGAAGTGTTGAAGAGATGGCAACTGCTATTGAGCATTTACACAGAATGACAGAAGAATTAAACACTAAAGCAAATCAATTTAAAACTTAATTTTAAGTTTTTTTTCTTTTTTTATGCTATTTTATAGCTACTTTTAAAATTTATAAGCTTACTTTATATCTTTATTAAATTATTGTTAATAATATTTTAATTAGTTTAAATTTATTAAATTTAGTTATAATTAGTAAATTTAATAAATTTAATAAATTTCACAAAAATTACACTAATTTAAAAAAAGAGGTTGAAAGTATGTTAAAAAATTTTTCTATTAAATCAAGATTAATTGTAATATTAGCAATATTAATATTATCAATTTTTGGTTTATCTACAAATTTAAGTTTCACTAAATACAGAGAGTATAAAGATATTAGTAAGTTAGAAAATGCAGTTATCTTATCTACAAAAATAAGTGCATTGTTACACGAAACTCAAAAAGAGAGAGGAGCTACTGCTGGATTTATTGGAAGTAAAGGTAAAAAATTTGCTGATACACTTCAATCTCAAAGAGTTAATACAGATAATAAAATAACAGAATTAATGCACTATTTAAAAGAATTTGACGCTAATAAATACTCATCTGATTTAAATATCAATTTGAATCAAGCATTAAATTTACTTAAAAATATAAATGACATAAGAAGTGGGATAAGTAATTTCTCTTTAACTCTAAAGAAAGCAATAGGTTACTACACCTCAATGAATGCTATATTTTTAGATTCAATTCTTACAATTGCAAAACTTTCAGAAAATGCAAAAATATTAAAAGATATTATAGCTTATAATAATTTTTTAATGTCTAAAGAGAGAGCAGGAATTGAGAGAGCTGTTGGAACTGGTACTTTTGCAAAAGATAGTTTTGGTGATGGAATTAGAGTTAAACTTAATAATTTAATGGCTGAACAAAGCTCATACACAGCATCATTTTTAAAATTTGCAAGTGATGATACAAAAAAATTTTATAAATCAACTATGAACACTAATGAAGTTAAAGAAGTTGAGAGAATGAGAACAATTTTATTAAATGCCAATAATATTGGAGGTTTTGGAGTTGATGCAAATTATTGGTTTGGACAAATGAGTAATAAAATTAATTTACTAAAAAAGGTTGAAGATTACTTTTTCAAACACTTAGAAGAAGAGAGTTCAAGAAAAACGATGATTTTATTTGCTAAGAATATTGCAAATTTAGTACACGAAACACAAAAAGAGAGAGGAACTACTGCTGGATTTATTGGAAGTAAAGGTAAAAAATTTACTAAAAAATTACCAGAACAGAGAAAAGCAACTAATATTAAAATTAAAAAATTAAAAAGTTTTATAGAAGAACACACTTGCACAAATAACTTAAATATTAATTTAAGAGAATATTTAAATAAAGCATTAGATGAGTTGGAAAAAATTAATTCAATAAGAAATGGAGTTGATAATTTTTCAAATGGAGCTAAAGAAGTTATTTCGTTTTATACAAAAATGAATAATAAGTTTTTACATACAATCGCTTCATTAATTAAAGAAAATTTAAAAAGTGAAGTAATAACAAAAGATTTAAATAGTTTAGTTAGCTTTCTATTTTCAAAAGAGAGAGCTGGAATTGAGAGGGCAGTTTTAACAAATGCTTTTGCAAGAAATAGCTTTGTTAATGGTATGAAAGAGAAGTTGGTTCGCTTAATATCTAAACAAGAAGCATACTTAGATATTTTTGAAATAAATATAGTTAATAAAAATATATCTGATTTTTACCAAGATAAAATGAGTAGTAATTCAATATCTGAAGTAATTAAAATGAGAAAAATTGCATTGGATGCAGAAAATATTGGAGGCTTTGGAGTTGATGCTAATTACTGGTTTAAGATGATAACTAGCAAAATAAATCTTTTAAAGAGTGTTGAAGATAAATTATCAATTGATTTATTGGATAATATTAAAAAGATTCTTTTTGATGTAAAAGCTGAATTATTATTTTTTACTATACTTAATATTATTGTAGTTTTAATATCTTTGATAACTGGATTTATTTTAATAAAAGATATTGGGAATGAACTTAAATCACTACAAGAGAGAGCTAATAACTTAGCAATTGGTGATGGAGATTTAACAAAGAGACTCGATGTTAGTGGAAATGAAATTGGCGAAGCTAGTTTAGAGGTAAATAAATTTATAGAGAGAATTCAAAATACAATAGATAATGTCAAATCCACATCTTATGAAACTGCATCAATTGCAAACGAGCTTTCAAGTACTTCTGTTCAAATTGGAAATAGAGTTGAACATCAAGCTAAAATTATAACAAATGTTGTAGAGAAATCTAATAATATGAAAGAGTTAATTGAAACTTCCATTAATGAAGCAGAAGAGACAAAAAAAGATATTGCAAATGCAAGTAAAAACTTAGAGGGGGCAAGAACTCAAATCTTAGATATGGTTACAAGAATTGCTCAAAGTTCAGAGACAGAAATTGAACTATCAGCTAAGCTTAACCAATTAAGCTCTGATGCAGAAGCTGTAAAGGGAGTTTTAACTGTAATTAGCGATATTGCAGACCAGACAAATTTACTTGCATTAAATGCAGCAATTGAGGCGGCAAGAGCAGGAGAACACGGTCGAGGATTTGCTGTTGTTGCTGATGAAGTTAGACAATTAGCTGAAAGAACTCAAAAATCACTAACAGAAATTAATTCAACAATTTCTGTAATAGTTCAATCAATTATAGACGCAAGTGAACAGATGAATGCCAATTCAAAAGCAATAGCTGAACTTTCAAATATATCAAATGAAGTTGAAAATAAAATCAATGATACTTCAAGTATTATGCAACACACTTCAAATGTAGCAGATCAATCACTAGAAGATACTATATCAATAGCAAAAGAAGTAAAAGAGAGAATAGAAGAGATTGAAGAAGTAAATGAGTTAGCAACTTCAAGTGCTAGAAGTGTTGAAGAAATGGTTGGGGCAGTTGAGCATTTACATCAAATGACAGAGGGTGTAAATGCTAAATTAAATGAGTTTAAAACATAATTAAAATATAATAATTTAAATAATTTAATTTTAAAAGGATAGTTATGAATCAAGAAGTTTTTTTTGATGATTTGTATATATTATCTGAAACAGATGAAAAGGGCTTTATAACTTATGTTAATGGCACTTTTTGTAAAGTTGCAAAGTACTCAAGAGATGAGCTTATTGGGAAACCTCATAATATTGTAAGACATCCTGATATGCCTAAAACTGCATTTAAAATACTTTGGGATGCAATCGCTAATAAAGGTTTTTGGAGAGGTGTTGTTAAAAATTTAACAAAAGATGGAAACTATTATTGGGTTGATGCAACGGTATTAAAAACAACAACAAATGGTAAAATTTCCTATTGCTCTATTAGAACAAAACCTAAAAAAATAGATATAGAAAATGCAATAGCACTTTATAAAACATTAGATTAACTATTTTTTCAATTTAGCCGATATATTTTAGTTACCTATATCGTATCAAAAGGAGTTGATATGAGAATAGCTGAATACAATATCGGTTTAAATGCACAAAAATCAAGGATGTTTGAAGAGAGTTTTGAATTTAATAAAAAACAAGAAGTTGTTGATATTAGTTCAAAAAGTCAATTAGAACTTGAAAAAGTTGGTGAAAATTATAGTTACTCCAAAGATGAAATGGAGTTTGAAAAAAAAGTTTTAGTAAAAACACTAGAGAAATTCTACTCTTTTAGTAGTAAACAAAAAGAGATAGACGAACAGGTAAAATCAGAAAAAATATATGATAAGGTAACACTAAAATGGGATAGAGGTGCTCTATTTGATAGTAGAGAGAGTATAAATAAATATGAGATACACAAAAAACATAAAATTGCTGAATCTCAAAAACTTGAGTTTGAAGCTAAAGGTATAGTTTTAAGCGAAGATGGTAAAGAGATAAACTTTGATATTAATTTAAATCTTTCACGAGATTTTATAGGTAAAAGCTCAATAAAAGCAGAATTTTTAGACCCTCTTATTATAAATTTTGATACAACTTCAATTAAATTAAGTGATAAAAAATTCAGTTTTGATATAGATAACAATGGATTTAGTGAACAAATCTCTTATTTAGGTAAAGGGAGTGGTTTTTTAGCACTTGATAAAAATGGCAATAATACTGTTGATGAGGGAAGTGAACTTTTTGGTACAGAGAGTGGCGACGGATTTGGAGATTTAGCAAAATATGATGATGACCAAAATGGATTTATTGATGAAAATGATAAAATTTTTGATAAATTAAGAATTTGGCGAAAAAGTGAAAATGAAGATAAATTAATAGCACTTGGTGAAGTTGGAATTGGTGCAATTTATTTAGGAAGTGCAGAGGCAGAGTACTTAATAAAAAATGAAAATAATGAAACTTTAGCAAAAATTAACCAAACAGGTATCGCAATTAAAGAGAGTGGTGATATTGTCACAATGCAGAGTGTTGATTTTGCAATAGAGAGAGAAAAAAATATTAAAGTATCAAAAACTTTAGAGGAACAAATGTCTTCTATTGATGCTATGTCAATGTTTGGCTCATTTATTAATCGAGATGAAAATGGTGAAGCTGATATTACACAAAGATTGAAAAATCCAGCTATTCGTGATGATTCTTTAGATGAGATTATTGAGAATTTTAAAAATGGTCGAAGCTTTAAATTTAGTGGATTTTCAAACAATGAAGATAAGATTAAAAATAAAACTAACAATAACAAAGTAGAATTTAATACAACACTTCAAGATGAAGCTAAAGCTATTACATCTGAAAATAAACCTAAGGTTAGTGAATTAAAATCAAAACAGACTAGAACTCAAAATGATTTAAATAGTTTTCAAGCTAAATTAAAAGGTGCTAAAAGTAGTATGGAACAGATGTTATATGAGCAAGATGTAGCAAAAAGTAATGCAAAGCTTAGTTATATTAAATCACAGATTCAAGCTATTAAGACAGAGGAGTTTTTAGCTTATACTAGATAGATTTAAAAGGGAAAATTAACTTAATTTCCCTTTTAGTAACTCATTTACTTTTTGAGGATTTGCCTTGCCTTTAGAAGCTTTCATAGTTTGACCAACAAAAAATCCAAATAGTTTATCTTTACCTGATTTATACTGTTCTACTTTATCAGTATTAGCACTTAAAATCTCATCAATAATAGCTATAATCGCTCCATCATCACTAACTTGTTTAAGTCCTAATTCATCAATAGTGTCGTCTACACTAATATCATTTTCCATTAAGTAATCAAGCACATCTTTTCCAGCTTTTCCACTGATTGTTTTATCATCTATTCTCTTAACTAAATTAGCTAATTTTTTAGAATTAATAGGTGAGTTTTCAATTGTAACTCCACCTTTTAATCTCCCAATTAACTCTACACTTAGCCAAGTTACAGCAGTTTTAGAAGTTGCACCCTCACTTATCATATTTTCAAAAAATCTAGCCATCTCTAGTGTACTTGTAATTATTCCAGCGTCATACTCTTTTAAATTAAACTCTTTTATATATCTAGCTTTTTTCTCATCAGGCATCTCTGGAATATGTCTACACTCTTCAAAAAGCTCTTCTGAGATATTTACAGGCAATAAGTCAGGGTCAGGAAAATATCTATAATCAGCCGCTTCCTCTTTCCCTCTCATACTTCTTGTCACACCTTTATTTGTATCAAAAAGTCTTGTCTCTTGTCTAACCTCATCTTCATAAGTTCCATCTTCCCAAGCATTTGATTGTCTATTTACTTCATACTCGATAGCTTTTTGAATAAATTTAAAACTATTTAAATTTTTAATTTCAACTCTAGTATAAAGCTTATTATCACCTTTTGGTCTAATAGAGACATTAGCATCACATCTAAAACTTCCCTCTTGCATATTGGCGTCACTAATTTCTAAATATCTTACAATTGAATGAAGTTTTTTAAGATATAAAATAGCCTCTTCGCTACTTCTCATATCAGGCTCACTTACAATTTCTAAGAGAGGAGTACAAGCTCTATTTAAATCAACTTTTGAGTATTCTCCCTCGTGAATATTTTTTCCTGCATCCTCTTCAAGATGAGCTCTTGTAATTCCAATTGTTTTATGCTCACCATTTTTAAAATCTATTACTAAATGTCCCTTATCTATAATAGGAACTTCAAATTGACTAATTTGATAACCTTTTGGTAAATCAGGATAAAAGTAATTTTTTCTAGCAAAAATAGAGTTTTGATTAACTTTAGCATCAATTGCCGTTGCAAACATAATCGATTTTTTAACTACCTCTTTGTTAAGAACAGGCAAAGCCCCTGGTAAACCTAAGCAAGTAGGGCATACATTTGTATTTGCATCGTCTCCAAAACTTATTGCACATCTACAAAATATTTTAGTTTTAGTGTTTAGTTGAGCGTGAACTTCTAAACCAATAACTGTTTCAAACATTTAAATCCTTTTATCAATAGTTCATATAATTATTTTTGTGAAATTTTACACTTAATTGAATAAAAAGAAGCCTAAACAACCATAATTATATTTGGCACTTTAAATAAATTTATGGAATAAATATAGAGAATATTAAAGATAAAAT
>JADGEE010000099.1 GCA_016744535.1 Campylobacteraceae bacterium | reverse complement strand
ATCTAGTGGATTTTATCAAGCTAATGTGAAATTTATTTCACCTGAAAATATTTTTATATTAAAAGTAATATCTGACTATTTAGATACTCAAATTCCATCAAAAAAATTTGTAACAGATATAATTTCAAAAAATATCAACTTAGTTATGGAATTTATAGAGATACTAAAAGAAACAAAAAATAGTAATATATTAAACTATAAAGAGTTAAGTGAAATTGATAAAATTACCCAAAATTTAAATTTAACAAAATCTCAACAAATTCAGTTAATAGATTTATCAAAATATAAAAAATTAAAAGATAATAATTTAGATTTAAGTACATTTGTGAATTTAGAGACAAAATCTAAAAGAGAGAGAAGAGAGAATTTTGATATAATAAAGAATAATTTAAATAATTTAAAGGCAAACAATTGAAAAGATTAATTCTATTTTTACCATTATCTTTAAGTCTTTTAGCTTCTGATAATGATATTTTATCATCTCTAAAAAAAGAGCAAATTAATATAGAATATAAAAAAGTTAAAGCTAATGCTAATAAACTCTCAAAAGATTGGATAGAAAATATTAATTTATCACTCTCAAAAGATTACTCTAAACAGTTTGACCCAAGTAGTGAAAATGATACATTTACAATAAATTTAAATCAACCTATTTTTAAAAGTGGTGGAATATATTTTGCAATAAAATATGCAGATGCAAATGAAAAATTCAATAAATTAAGTATAAAATTACAAGAGAAAGATTTAATAAATTCTGCTATAAAACTTCTTTATTCAATTAAAAAGATAGATTTACAGATAGAAAAACAGAAGTTATTAGTTGAAAATTCTAAAATTGATGTAATTAGAAAAAAAGAGCAATTTGAAATAGGTCTACTTGATAGTAGTTTTTTAGATAGTGCAATTTTAACTAAAAACTCACTTGAAAATGGATTGTTTGAGTTTGAAATAACAAAATTAGAATTAATCAAAAGTTTTAAAGATTCAAGTGATTTAAACTATAAAAATGTGATTCCACCTAAATTTGATTTAATTTCTAAAAATGAATTTTTAAATAAAAACTTAGAGATAAAAAAAGCTAATTATAAAATAGAACAAGAGAGATATTTAAAAAATGGAACAATTACAAAATTTCTACCAGCACTTTCAATAAAAGCTAGTTATATAAATCAAAAAAATGAAAATTCTAAATTTTTTCAAAGTAATAATTATAATTATGAAACTTATGGTTTTAGTGTAACTATGCCAATAGATATTAATATGTTTAATAAAATAGAGTTAGCTAAATTAGATTATTTAAAATCAAAAGTTGAATACGAAGATACGAAAAGAAGTGAAATTAATTTATTTGAAAATATATTTAAAAGAATAGATATTATCGATAAAAAATTAAATTTAGCAAGAAGTGATTATGAACTTTATGATTCATTACTCATTGATACAAAAGCTAGGTTTGAAGCAGGAGAAAAGACTATTTACGATGTAAATACTCTTAAAAATTCAAAAAAGACAAAAAGAGTAGATGAAAAAATTTTAAATATAGATAAGCAGTTAGAGTTAATTTTTATCTATGCAAAAGTTGAAAATTGATTTAATTATTACATATTTTAATCTTTTTTAGTATAAAATAGACTAATAGTTGTTTTATATATTTAAAGGGAATTAAGCAATGGCATTGAAGGTAAAAATAACAAAAGAGTTTGTTCAAGAAGTTTCTAAAAGTAATTTTCAAGCTTTGGTATTAGAAGAGAGTACTTTTATAAGAAAAGCACTTAAATCTAATTTAATAAAAATTGGATTTCAAGATAGAAATATTTATGAGAGTGGAAATGGAGAAGATGGATTTTCTTTTTTAATGGAAATTGATGGGCTTGATTTTATTATAGTAGATTTATCGATACCTAAAATTAGTGGATTTGATTTTATTCAAACGGTTAAGAAAAATTCAGCCTATAAACATGTTCACGTAATAGCTATGTCAAAAGAGGAAAGCATAGATGAAGATAGTAGAATTTTACATAAATATGGTGTTTATGACATAATTGCAAAACCATTTTCACAAGATGAATTTTTAAATATGTTTTTTCCTAAAGTTCAAAAAATGGTTAAAACTATAAAACCTAAAGATGAAGAAAAAATAGAAGAGAAAACAACAACTACATCTAAAGAAGAAATTAAAGATGATAACTCTAAACAAATAATTAATGAATTAAGAGTTAAAGTTGAAAATTTAGAATCTGAATTAAATCAAATAAGAAAAGATAATAAAATAGAAGAAAACACAAAATTGCTTAGTTATCACGGATTAAAAGAGTCCTTAGAAGATTATGAGAGACTCTTTGTTAAATTTAAAGATAGACAAAATTATCTATTAATATCTATTAGAATTGATAAATTAGATGTTGTTTATGCAAATTTTGGTGAAGCTATGATTAATAATTTTGCAAAAATTTACTCGAATATATTTAAAAAATTAGTAATTGGTGATAATGTGTCTAGTTATTTAGGAAGTGGAAGATTTATGGCTATAATATCTGTAAATGATGCAAAAGAGTTAAACACAAAATTTACATTAATTAAAAAGATAGTTGCCTCTTTAAAAGCTACAAAATTAACAATAAAAGAGAAACAGATTTCTCTTAGTTTTAGTTGTGGAGTAGCCATTAGAAGTAAATGTGGGAGTCTTAAAAACACTTTAGCAAAAGTTGATGATAAAGTTAGAAGTGCCGTAAAAAAGGGAGGAAATAAAATAGAGATTTAAAATTACTAAAACTATTGAAAGTAATAGTAATAAAACTAAAATATATTATGCTATCTCATCTATTTATAAATAGAATTTGATTTAAGTATTTCTCTTTTTATATTTTTAAAATTCTCTTTTGAATTTGAGTAAGCTATATTTTCAACTCTCTCTATAATCTTTAAAATATCTCTATTTTTAGAGTATTTAAATAAAATTTGAAGTAACTCTTTTGGAGTTTTAGCATTTTCTATCTCTTCATAATTATTAATCTCTTTTTTTTCTCTTTTAGGAATTTTAATAAGTTTACATAAAATAAATCCAAAAATTATAAAAAATAGATAAACTAAAATATTTTTTAAATACTCAAAAGATATTTCATCTTTTGGTTCGTCTAATAGTTTTTTTATTATTTTTATATTTGGAGTTATCTCAACTTTTATCTCTTTAGTTGAGCTTATCTCAATTTTATTTGAAATTGGATTTAAATATTTAAAATTTAATTTATTAATTATAAAATTTGAATTTGCAACTAAGGCAAATTTATATTTAATAATACCTTTTAACTCATCAGCAAAATAGAACTCTTTTTTAGGCTCATCAGTGAAAATTTTAACGCCATAAATACTTAAATTTATATCTTGAATTTTTTCTATATCACCTTTGAAGTTTATTATTAATTCAAAATTAATTGGATTATTTGCAATAACTTTTGTAGCATCAATATTGCTTTTAACTGCAATTTTACCCACAAAATTTAAATTATTTGGTAAAACTTCAATATATAATGGAGCTAAATTAAGAAATTTTCTATTTTTATCTAATGCTTCATCTAAACTGGCTTGATTTTTACCAACTGTTGAAGCTTCAAGCGAAGACGCACTAACCTCCTCAACAACAGCGTTTAAATTTAAATTAAAAACTCCATCTTTTTGTGGAGTAATTAAATATCTATAATTTGTAATTAAATAATTATCTTTTCTATTTAACTTTTTTTCTAAAAGTCGAAATTCAAAATTATCTATCTTTGGGTTAAATTTTGAGCTTGTATAATCTAAATTTACATCTTTAAAAAAAGATACATTTAATATTATTGGCTCATTTATATATACTCTATTTTTGTCAATTTTAGTTTCAAAAAAATAGTTATTATTTTCATTTGCATATAAAAATAGATTTATAAATATTAAAAAACTACCAAGGATTTTTTTCATTAACTTTTCCTCTATTTATTGATTGATACTCTTTAAAGCTAAATGGTCGTTTGTGATTATTAGGTTTTAATAAAACTTCAGCATTACCTTTTTTGGTTTTATTACTATTGTTTTTAGATTTATTTATATTTTTTTTCTTTGAATTTTTTGATTTATTTTTATTTAATAAATCTCTATTTTTTAAATTTTTGATTAATTCTCTATTAAAATAAGCATCTTGTGAATAATGTAATATCAAAGAGTTTGTATAAAATTTTTTGGCTAACTCATAATTTTTGATTTTTACTAAAGCATTTGCTAAATTATAAAAAACTTTTGATTTAAATACTCTATCATTAGATTTTACTTTTTGATAAGCTCTAATAGCTAACTTATACTCACTTGATTTATAATAACTATTTGCTAAATTATAGAGTCCCTCATTTGAATCTAAATTTTTAAAATACTCACTTGCCTCTTTAAAGTTAGCTTTTTTATAACTATTTACTCCATTATCTATAAAATAAAAATCAAGCAATCCTGCATAACTATTAATTAAAAAAATATTTAAAAATATTAAAAGCATAAATTTAAAATTTTTTATCTTATCTATTTTGATAGTTGTTGTGGCTATAAAAAAGAGTATAAAAGCAGTAATTAAAAAATAATAAAATAGCTCTTGATAATCATATCGTCTCTCTTTAGTTTTTTTATTTGATTCAAATTTTGAGACTAATTTAGCTAAATTTTTAATATCAGAACTGTTTTTACTGACTTCTATAAAATCCCCACCAGTTGCAAAACATAACTCTTTTATCTCTTCATTTAGAGAACTAACTACAATATTTTCAAAATCATTTTTTATAATTTTATCTTGTTCATCTTTTAAAATTCCCCCCTCTTTTGTTGCAACTCCTAAAACAAAAACTTTTATATTATTCTCATTTGCAAACTCTATCTCTTTTATAAAACTCTGCTCATCTCCACCATCACTAAAAATAATTAAAATTTTCTCACGAGATTTTATAATTCTATTTGTCTGTTTTAAAATAGGCATAATTTTAGTGCTTTTAGTGATAATATTATTTAAATCAAATGAATCAAAAAGATAATAAAGTAACTCTTTATCACTTGTCGGAGGTGAAAGAATTAGAGCATTTGAGGTAAATCCTAAAATTGCGTGGCGATTATTACTAAATTTCAAAAACTCGTTTAATTTATTTTTTGCTACTTCAAATCTATTTGGGTTTAAATCATTTGCACTCATAGAGTGAGATAAATCGATAGCTATCACTATATCTTTCTGTTTTACCTCTATTTCAGTTGGTGCGATAATTATCACAGGACGAGAGAGAGCAATTATAAGTAAAACAGTAGCTGATAAAATTAAGTAAGAATCTACTTTTGTATGAGTTTTAGAAATAGTTAATTTACTTAAAATTTCATTTGAGAATAAATTTGTTTTATAATATTTTTTTGAAAATAGATATATTAATATAATTACAAATATAAGTAGTAGAGCTTCAGGGTTTAAAAGGTTCAATTTATCTCTCTTTTTAATAGTTCATTATTTTATTTATGGAAATAATTTATAAATATTTTTTCTATGTAAAAATCTTATAATTGATATTTGGTTATTCTCATATTTAAATCCAAGTCGATAGTCTCCAATTTTAATACGATAATAAATATCAAAATTTTTTAATTTTTTTATATTTTGAAATCCTTGAAAATTATCACTATTTTCAAAATTTATTAAAATATCTTTTAACTTTTTAGCAATATTTTGATTATCTAATTTTTTAATATCTTTTAAAAAACTCTTCTCATAAGTAATAATCATTAAATATTATCCAAAACTTTAAATACATCCTCTTTCTTTACAAAATTACTCTTATCATTTTTTGATAAAATATCTCCAAATCTTTTATCTTCTAAATCCTCTATAATTAATTCATAAAAGTAATCTTTTATTTCATCAACTGTTTTAAATTTTTCTAATAGTGATTTTTCTATCTCTTTATTATTAATTTCTAGTGTTAGCATTTTTACCCTTTAAAATTTAAATTTAATATTATTGTTGTAATATAAATTCTCTATGAAATTTTAAATACTTTTTATGTTCTGTTTGTATGTTTATTTTCATTTCTTTATTAATACCTAACAATGTATTGTTATTTAATAGTTGAGATGTTAATATATATCCATTATCATCAAAAGAAATATAACCTTTATCAAATAATTTATCAAGAGTTGGTAATAAAAGTAATCCATTGAATACATCTAATCTCTCTTGATTATTTGATTTATTCCAAGGTTTAATATGTGAAGCTATTAAAATATCATATTGATCAAAATCTGTAACTGAACATCCTTGCCAATATTTAATTAATTTATTTCTAAATTCACCTTGACCTATTCTACATTTAATTAAATTTTCTTTTTCTGTATTAATAGGTATTGTTATCTCATAAATTTCTTTAATCTTATTTTCATAAATAGTAAACGCATACTTAATGCTATTATCTTCTACTTTTTGTACAGAAATTTCCCAAGCAAAATTAGTTGATTCATAAAGTAGCAAATTGTAGTTATTATTGTTATTTTCATAGGGTTTAAAAGAATTATTTATACGCAAAAATATAACATCTTGTTTTTTCATATTTTTTCTTCATTCATTTTTCTATTTTCTTTAAAAATTTCAAACACTCCTCCTATATCTAAGCCACCAAAAAAGCGTTAGTGAAATAATAGCTAAAATCAATGGATAGAAAAATAGATACTCTTTTTTAGAGTAATTTTTACTCTTAATTATTGAACTCTCTAAACTATCAATTTTTTTATAAACTTTAACTAAAGAGTCTCTATCATTTGCTTTAAAAAATTCACCACCACCATCTTTTGCAATAATTTTTAACATCTCATCGTGACTATCACCAATTCCAATAGTATAAATTTTAATCTTATGCTTTTTCGCTAACTCCACCGCTTGTTGTGGTGAAACTCTTCCGCTATTGTGTTCTCCATCACTTAAGAGTATTAAAATTTTTGACTCTGCTTTTGAAGTTTTAAACGCTCTAACTCCTTGTGCTATTCCTTCACCTATTGCGGTGTTTTCTCCTGCAAGTCCAACATCAAGTAAATCTATAAGTTCTATTAAAATATCTTTTTCATAAGTTATAGGACTTGAGATAAAAGCAAAATTTCCAAATAAAACAACTCCTACATTATCATTTACTCTTTTTGATATAAACTCTTTTATAACCTCTTTTACGCTCTCAAATTTTGAAAGTTTAGAATTAGTTTTATCAAATCCTCGCTCACTCATAGAACCGCTACTATCAATTGATAAAACTATATCAACACCGATTCTATTTTTAGGGTCAAGTTTATCTATTAAAATAGGAGAGGCTAAAGTCGTTAATAAAAATATGATAGAGAGATATTTTAAAATAGTTATGATATTAAGATATTTTATAGAAAAATTAAAATTTTCTAAGTGGACAAAATAGAATTTTACCTCCTCTTTCTTACAAAAATATTGACAAATTATATAGATTATTAAAAGTATTGCTACCTCTGGATACTCGAAATTAAATTCAAACACTCATAATCTCATTAAAATTTATATAAATAGTATTTTCGCTTTCACTTAAATTTTGGTTTTGAATAAATTTCACATTTATTTTAAAATCATCTAAAAAAGTTTCACATTTTATTGAGCCATTCTCTTTATGTTTACGAAAAATTTTATACATTTGAGTTGAATTTTCTCGCTTATCAAGTTCACCAATTCTATTAAAAAAAACGATACCTTTAAATTTTACATCAATTCCGCCATACTCTATTAATGGGTGAGTGTTTATTAAAATCAAATAGAAAAAACGGCTTATACTATCTTCAAATTTTGAGTGAATATCACTTAAAATAAATTTTTTTCGACCTCTTTTAATTTCATCTTGAATTATACTTTTCATCTCTATAAAATAGACATATAGAGAGTTTTCAGATAGTGTTAAAAGTGCTATTTCAGTAGTTTTATTTGCTGTTGTTAAGCCTTGAACTCTATTTTCTAAATTTATTCTCCAAATTTTTTTAAATTTATTAATATCAATATTATTAATTACTACTCTCTTAAGAGAGGCATCTGATTTTTCTAAAATTTCAATTTTGTCATCTCTAACTTCACTTATAAAATTGACCCCAGCTTGAGTTAAGCGATTTTGGAGTTTTTTACGAATATCAGTTAAAGCTATTTTACTAATCATACTCTAACCTATAAATTTCATCGGTTAAAACTTCATTTATATCTTTTATTTTATAAGAAATATCTCTAAAATTACTAAAAAAAGCTCCATAATCTTCAACTTTATAATCAATTACCCTATTTTTTTCAAAAGCATAAATTGCAGTATCATCGTGCATTAAATAGTTATTTGGATTCATATCTATTCTATTTCTCTTAACAATTTCACTCAAATCCATTCCACTCTTTTTAAGATAACCTAAGTGTAAATGATTATTTATAGATTCAGCGACTAATGGACTATGAGTCGTAATTAAAACTCTATTATCACGATTTGCAAAATTAATTAAAATATCAATTAATGTAATTTGATTATCAGGATGCAAGTTTTCTTCAGGTTCATCTAAAATTAAAAAATTATTTTTCTCTTTTGCCCAATACTTTAAAAATAGATATAGAGTTCCTAATTGATTAACTGAAGATGAAGAGAGAAACATTGGTAACTCTTTTTCATCTTCAACTTTTAAGTAGAATTCCGCTTGTGCCACTCCTTCAACTGATTTAATTACAATTTCTCCTCCTAAAATATCTTCTAAAGAGATAAGTAAATCTTGATAACTTTTAACTTCACTATAACCTTTAAATGATTTTTCACTAATTTTTGCTAACTCATCAATCAATTCATCCATAGATTTTGTATAAGATGTTTTATACTCTAACAGAATATTTGAGAGAGAATCACTTATATTTTGATTTTTTTTATCTGAAACTAACTCAACTAATCGTTTTGACATTTCCTCTTTTTTATCTTTTTCAAAACGCAAAATATATTGATAAAAAACTGCATAAGATGAACGGGTTGCAGGCAGATAAAATGGTTTTTGATTCTCTCCAAAAAGTAAATCCATAATTAAATCAATTACTATCTTAACTTTTGCAACTCTTAGATCAGATTCATCTGTTGTAAATTTTATTAATTCATCACTTAACTCTTTTTCAATAATATCTATTTGAAAAGAGTTTTTAATTTTTCTTAATTCAAAATGTATATATTGGTTGCCTACTTTTACAAAGCTACTCTTTTTAATCTCTTTTTCTTTAATAAAATTTATATTTTCAGTTTTAATTTTTAAAAATAGATTTTTAGTAATAAATGATGAATTTCTATCACTATTAAAAAGTTGAACCGTAGATTCTCTTAAAAATTTACTAAATTTTTGAAGTAGTTTATCTATTAACTCTTTTTCTATCTCAAAAGAATCAGTAAAATTAAAAATATTTTTTGTATTTACATCTTCTATAAATTTTTTTCTAAGAGAGTAGTTAAAAATATTCCACATCAATTGTGCTAAATAAGTTTTACCAGTATTATTATACCCTACAAATAAATAAAAGTTTTTATTTAAATCTATTTTAGCTTTTTTTATAACGCCTAAATTTTCAACTAATAACTCCATTTCTAAAGACCTTTTAAATTTAGATATAATATAACATAAAACATCTTTAATACCCCAAGAAAAAGAGACAGATAAAATTGAATACTTATTCCTTAAAAGTTAAAATATAAAGAGATAATTTAAGGGGTTTTGATATGAACCTGAGTTCGACAGCTTTTAAATCACCATAAGTCCCTTAAAATCAGTATTTGAATTGTTATTTTCAATAGCTAAATTAAGAAAATCTCTATCTTTTTTAGCAAAATTAATAGATGGCTTCTTTTTAAAGTGGCTTTGTTGCATAAATAACAATAGTCGTTCATTCTAATTAAATTTCTTTAAGAAACCTTAATCGTTTGAGGCATACCTAGTGTATTTATTTTATTGATAATATTACTTTTTATAATAGCCTCTTGTTGTGATTTAAATGACCGTGAACTTAAAAATAGTTTTAAATCTAAACATAGCTGTTTCAGCTAAACTTCTTGTATGATAACCTGTCTCAATTTTCCAAGTTTTCCTATCACTTTCCTCACTCCACGGTTATATTTTCTTTAAGAAAGATAAACCTCTCTTGATTTGGGCTTTTTAATTAGTTCTACAAAGATTTTAAAC
>JADGEE010000167.1 GCA_016744535.1 Campylobacteraceae bacterium | reverse complement strand
AATAATTTTTAAGTTCTTTTTCTAAAGTTATTACATTTTTCATATGTTAATTATAGCAATTTTTCACATAAATAAAATTTATAGGCGTGTAGTGAGATAGGAATTACTAAAAACACTTGTACTTTTGATAAAAGTGTAAAAGACAAGGATATTTTATTGATTGATGACATATATACAAACTCAATAAATATTGATGAAGATGCAAATCAAGCATTATTAGATGAAGGAGCAAAATCTGTAACCTTTTATGCTGTTGGATATACTGTATGATTTGTTCAAATAATGTCATAAATGTATTGACAGCAAAAACTTATAGAGGTATTGGCACAGCTTGGGTGGTAAAAAACTTAGAAGGTAACGAGGCTATAAATACTATTATTAACTTATTAAATAGAGATGCAAAAGTGGATTATATAATTACAATAGACGATTTTGAAAGTAATAGAAAAAGAATAAAAAATAAAATTCAAAAGCTAGAAGGCTTCATTGATGGAGTTATTGCTATTGGTGATGACAATTTTCCTTTATATCGAGGAAGTGTTAAAAATAGTGAACAACCAGTTGTACTTTTTTATCGAGGTAATTTAAATTTATTAAACATTACTAATAAAAATATTGCCGTAATCGGTTTATTGGAACCTGATGAAAATATTGAAAAAATAGAACAAAAAGTGGTTTACGAATTAGTTAAAAGTGGTGCAACTATAGTTAGTGGATTAGCTTTAGGTTGTGATTCAATTGCACATAGAGAGTCATTAAATTCAAATGGTAAAACAATTGCAATATTACCTAGTTCTTTAGATAATATTTTGCCAACATCAAATAAAGAGTTAGCTAATGAAATTGTTAAAAACGATGGACTATTAATTACAGAATATTATGATGATGTTAAATCTAAAAATGAATTAAGTAGTAGGTATCAAAATCGTGATAGATTACAAGCTCTATTTAGTGATAGTATTATTTTATCAGCAAGTTATGCAAAAAATAATTTAGGTAAAGATAGTGGCTCAAGGTTGGCAATGGGATATGCACTAAATTACTCTATTCCAAGAGCAGTTATTTATAATAAAGTTACCGATTCTAATAATTCAAAATATGATTTAAATAGACAGTTAATAAAAGAAGATAAACAAACAATAATAATAAATCAAAATAATTTACCTCTTTCAATTCAAAAAATATTGTCAAACAAACCTATTGTAAAAACTAATACATATGAGCAAAGAAGTTTATTTGATTAGTGTAAATATAATTAAAAAGCCTTAATGTTTTCAGCATTATCAAACTTCACAATATCTTTTAAGTACAAAAAATCCGTTCGCTTTTGCATTTTTTTCAGCTTCATTATTTATATGAAACCCTGCAATGCCTACATACATTTTATATTTATTGTATATTGGGAATAGTTTTCTAAAATTAGTTATTTTTTTATCTCTTAATTTATCAATATCTTTTGAATGAACTTTGTATTTAACTTCAATAATTCCGATAGAATTTCCATTTGTCATTACAATATCAAACTCGTCTTTAACACCATTCTTAGTTTTACTTAAATTGGGCATTATATCATCAAATTTTATATCTCCAAGATGTGGATTTACTTGTAAGCTGTTAAAGAAAAACTCCTCCGTCACATCACTTTGATTGTTTGTAACACTACCGACAAGTTTAGCTACTTTGTCAAGTTTTCTATCTGTCTCTTTTTGAGAAGCTTTTATCTCTTGAAAAGTCTCTTTTTGATATTTACCTAACTCTTTAATTTCTCTATCTGTTTCAGCCATTTGTTTAGCTGTCTCTTTTTGAGCTATTGCTAAACTCGCTACTAACTCTTTTAATTCTAAATCAGTCATTTTATTAACCTCCGTTGTGATAGCTAATTGTTATTATATCAAATATTTAATTATTGTTATTTTCCCCAACTTCACGGCGTTGGCGTCAGCGTTGTAAATGCTTTATCATCACATTTAAAAATGACAATTTATAAAAATGGAAGTATTTACGAACAAGAGTTTATAGAGGGAATTCCATCAACTGAATTGAATTTTTACCTGATGATACTATTTTTGAAATTAGAACTTTTGAAAAAGAGAGATTGCAAGATAGATTTAGAGAAATTGCATATTTAAACTCAATTGTCGGAATAACTTTGATTGATGAGAAAGTATCATTTAAAGAGACTTATAAATTTGAGGGCGGAATTAGCCAATTTGTAACAGATTTAAATAAAAAAGAGGGATTAACTAAAGTATTTGCTTTTAACGATAAAATTGATGATATAGAAGTTGATGTTGGGCGAAAAAAATATTAAAGTTAGTGGCGAAGATACAAAAGAGGGATTAGTTGCAATTGTGAGCGTTAAAGTGCCAGAACCTCAATTTCAAGGTCAAACAAAAGGAAAACTAGGAAGTAGTTATGTT